>JALYSK010000010.1 GCA_030854805.1 Chloroflexota bacterium
TACGAGCCGACCTGGCAGCTGCAGGACGAGCTTGCCGCTCAGCGCCGCGAGCGGCGGATCGGCGACCGGCTGCTGCTGCTCGAGCACTTCCCCTGCTACACGCTGGGGCGCGGCGGAGACCCGTCGAACCTCCTCGCGGGCCCGGCGAGGCTGCGGGAGCTGGGCGCCGAGTTCGTGCGGATCGACCGGGGCGGCGATATCACGTTCCACGGGCCCGGGCAGCTGGTCGCCTACCCGATCGTCGAGCTGCGCGACCCGCTCGACCTGCGGCGCTACGTTCGCACGCTCGAGGCGGCGGTAATCTCGACCGCGGCCGCGTTCGGCGTGCAGGCGGCACGACTCGACGGCGCGACCGGCGTCTGGGTCGCGGGCCGGCGAAAGCTGGCGGCGATCGGCGTGCGCGTGCGCCGAGGCGTGACGACCCACGGCCTGGCCCTGAACGTGAACACCGATCTGCGCTGGTTCGCCGAGATGATCCCGTGCGGCATTCGAGACAAGGAGGTCACCTCGCTCGGCCGCGAGCTAGGTACGCCCATCGAGATGGATGCGGTCGAGGAGCGCCTGGCCGTGGAGCTGGCGCGCCATTTCGGGATCCGGCTCGGCGATGGGCCACCGAGCGTCGCGGGCCCGGCCGGGGTGCGCGAGCAGTGAGCGACGAGATCGTCGTCGGCCACGCCGGCCCAGCGACCGCCGGGCACGCCGTGCGAATCGAGGTGGGCGCCTTCGGGCCCTGGGAGACGAACGGATATCTCGCGTGGGACGGCCACTCGCCCGACGCCCTGGTGCTCGATCCGGGTATGGGTGCCGCGGAGCCGCTCATGGAACGGGTGCGCGCCAACGGCCTTCGCGTTCAGCGGATCGCCAATTCACACGGCCATATCGACCACATCTTCGACAACGCGCCTTTGATGCGGGCGACCCAGGCGCCGCTGGCGATCCATCCCGACGACGAGTACCGGCTCTCGGGCGTGAACACCTACGGATTCGAGATCGACCCGGTCGTGGCCAGCGAGCACCTGCGCGACGGCGAGCAGCTGCGGATCGGCGACCTGTTGTTCGACATCCTCCACACGCCGGGCCACACCGAAGGGTCTGTCTGCCTTTACGAGGAACGCCTTGCCCTCCTGCTCTCGGGCGACACGCTCTTTCCGGGCGGGTGGGGGCGAACGGATCTGCCGGGCGGCGACGAGGAACAGATGGTCGCCTCCATCGAACGTCTCGCCCGGTCCATCCCGAGCGGTGTGAGGGTCCTGCCCGGCCACGGGCCGGAGACGACGATCGAGCGCGAGCTTCCCTGGATGCGCCGCGTCGCGCAGACCGGCCGGCTCGTGTTGCCCGGAGCCTAGCTCCGACCACCATCCAAAGAGGAAGCGAAGGAGGAGCGGATGTCGAAGCTGCGCATCACCGGGCTCGGTCACGGCGGCGTGCTGTATCGGTCTCCGCGAGGCAAATGGGTGTGGGTCGACCGCTGGTCGGGCGCGCCGACCTTCGCCGAAGCCTACCGCTCCCCGGAGCGGGTCGACGTGATCGCACCGACCCATGGCCACTTTGACCACGTGGGCGACGACTGCGCCGATCTCATCGAGCTGGCGCGGGCCGGTGGAACTGTCCTGGTCAGCCACGAGATGAGCATCTTCCTGGCCGCCAAGGGCGTCGAGGCGACCGGCATGAACAAGGGCGGCACGGTCGAGGCCTCGGGCATCAAGCTGACCATGATTCACGCCGACCACACCGGCGGTGTCACGCTGCTCGGCGAGCCGCAGGTGACCCGCGACCTCGGCTGCTGGGGCTGGCTGATCGAGTTCGAGGACGGCACCCGCGTCTACCACTCGGGCGACACGGACCTCTTCGGCGACATGGCGCTCGTCAAGGACCGATGGAGCCCGACGATCGGCGTCTTCCCGATCGGCGGCCATTACACAATGGACCCGAGATCGGCGGCGCGGGCGGTTGAGCTCAGCGGCGTCCAGACAGTGATTCCCGTCCATTACGGGACCTTCCCGGTCCTGGTCGGAACCCCCGACCAGCTGGCGTCGCTGACCTCAGCCAAGGTGGTCGCCCTGAAGTCGGGCGAAACCTGGGAAGCGTAGTGGGGTGCCGTCAGCGCAGGTAGCCGAGGTCGATCGATCGGGGCCTGACGCCGAAGGCGCGCTCGAACGCGTCGAGCTCGGTGTAGTTCGGGCGCGAGAGGGACCGGATCTGGTCGTGGCTGACCGGGAAGATCGGCAGAATGCGGTCGGTCACGCTCGTCAGGGCGGAGATCAGCGTGAGCGGCACGTTCAGCTTCAGTCGCCGCTTGCCGGTGGCGCGCATCACGTGATCGACGATCTCCCGGTAGCTCAGGTACTGCGGACCGCCGAGCTCGTAGGTCGATGCGGCCCGCCGTGCATCGGTCAGGCAGGCCTCGACCGCGATCGCCAGGTCGTCGACCGAGAGCGGCTGGAAGCGCTCGCTGCCCGTGCCGGGGATGGCCACCACGCCGGGCGACCACCACGTGAGCGTGGTCTTGATCAGGTTGAAGAAGCCGTCGCCGGGCCCGAACAGGAGCGAGGGGCGCAGGACACGCCAGTCGAGCCCCGACGCGCGCACGACCTGCTCGCCGCGCCACTTGCTGAACAGGAAGCCGAGGCGCGGGTCGTCGGCCACGCCCAGAGCACTCAGGTGCACGATGCGCGTGACCTCATTGCGTTGGGCGGCCTCGATGACTCGCTCGACGCCGCCCACATTGACCTCTTCGAAGCGCCGGCCGCGCAGCTCACGCGGGATGGCGACCAGGTGCACGAGCGCGTCTGCACCGCGCAGCGCGTCGTCGAGACCGGCTCCCGTCTCCACGTCGCCAGCCAGGGCCTCGACCTCCGACGGCCACTCGAGCGCGCGACCGGCGCGAGAGACGGCACGCACACGGTGGCCCAGGCCGACGAGGTATGGAACCAGGTGGCTGCCGACGAAGCCGGTCGCGCCGATCACCGTGACGTCCATCACTGCCCTTTTTGTGCTATGCGCTGGTAGCAAGTATCGCCCTGGATCGTGCTACTGTCAATGAGCACATTTCGGTCAGCGCGGATCGGGTAGGCTCGGCTCCATGCCCACCCCCGTCCACGGCGAAGGCCTGGTCGTCACCCCTCACCCTGCCGCGAGCCGGGCAGGGACCGACGCGCTGCGCGCCGGTGGGACCGCGGTCGACGCTGCGGTTGCCGCCAATGCCGTTCTGGCGGTGGTCTACGGCAACGCCTGCGGCCTGGGCGGCGACGCCTTCGCGCTGGTCTGGTCGCCCGCCGAGGAACGGCTCTTTGGCTTCAACGGGAGCGGCCGCTCCCCCGCCCGCCTGACCCTCGATCTGGTCCGCGAGCGTGGGCACCGCGAGATGCCGACTCGCGGCCCGCTGCCGATCAACGTCCCTGGCGCGGTCGACGCCTGGGCGCACCTTGTCGAGCGCTTCGGCCGCCGTTCGCTGGCTGACGCGCTCCTCCCGGCGGCAGGGATCGCGGAAGCTGGCTACGAGCTGACGGCCATCACTGCCAGCGCGATCGAGAAGAGCGCCGGCCTCTTCGACGATGCGGCCCGCCACGTCTTCCTGGCTGCCGGCCGGCCGCCTCGCCCTGGCGAGCAGCTGCGTCAGCCGTTGCTGGCCGCAACCCTGCGACGCCTGGCCGCCGACGGACCGGATGCCTACTATCGCGGACCAATCGGCGCGGAGATCGCGCGGGCGGTGCAGGCGTGCGGCGGCGTGCTCAGCGCCGACGATCTCGCCGCCCACACCGGGGAGTGGGTCGAGCCGATCAGCACGTTGTACGGTGGCGTCGAGGTGGCGACCATCCCGCCGAACTCGCAGGGGATCACGGCCCTCATTGCGCTCAACATCCTGGGCGCACTGGCCGATCGCGATTGGCCGGGGCTACCGGCCCAGGTACCGCTCCCCGCGGAAGCGATCACCTCGGCCGAGCGGATGCATGCCCAGGTCGAGGCACTCAAGATTGCCTGGTCCGAGCGCGACCGCTACGTCTCCGATCCTGATCGTGACCTCTGCCGTCCGGCCGATCTGCTGAGTTCCACGCATTCGGCCGAGCTGGCCGCGCGGCTCGACCCGGCGCGCGCACGCCGCTTCGCCCGAGAGGCCACCGGCGGGGGGACCGTCTACCTCTGCGCCGCCGATGCGGACGGGATGATGGTGAGCCTGATCGAATCGAACTACATGGGGTTCGGCTCGGGAGTGATGGGCGGCGAAACAGGCATCATGCTGCAGAACCGCGGCGCCTACTTTCAGCTGGACCCGATCCACCCGAACCATCTGGCACCCTCCTCGCGGACGCTGCACACCCTCATGCCCGCCATGCTGCTGCGCGACGGGCGGCCGTGGGTGACGCTCGGGGCGATGGGCGGCGACGGGCAGCCGCACACCCTCGTGCAGCTCGTGAATGCACTCGTCGACGACGGCCTCGATCCTCAGCAGGCGGTCGACCGGCCACGCTTCCTGCTCGAGGTCGAGGGGCCTGGCGGCACGCTGGGCCCGATCAGCATCGAGGCCGACGGCGTCGACGAGTCGCTGCGCCGCGGACTCGAGGAGCGCGGCCATGAGGTGCGAGTCACCGAGCCGCGTAATCCGCTCATGGGCTGGGCCCAGGTGATCCGCCGCGAGTCTGCGGGCGGCTACTCCGGCGGCGCGGATCAGCGGGCCGACTCGGTCGCCGACGGTCCGTGAGCGGGTCGTGACGGGTGAGGCGCGAATCGGTATCATCGGCCGATGCCCCCAGACGCTGAGCCCCTCGTCTTCGCGCGCGGCCTGACCAAGCGTTTCGGCGATTTCACGGCCGTCGACTCCGTCGATTTCGAGGTTCTGCCGGGGCGCGCCTTCGGCTTCCTGGGGCCGAATGGCGCCGGCAAGACGAGCACCATGCGGATGATCGCCTGCTCCAGCCCGGTGACCAGCGGCGAGCTGCGGGTGATTGGAATGGATCCCCGCACCCAGGCCCGCCAGATCAAGGCACGGCTCGGAGTGGTGCCGCAGATCGACAACCTGGACACCGAGCTGACCGTGCGCGAGAACCTGGAGATGTACGCGCGCTATTTCGACATCCCCGGCGACGTGGCGCGGCATCGGGCCGATGAGCTGCTCGAGTTCGTCCAGCTCGACGAGCGCGCCAAGGACCAAGTCGAGCCGCTCTCGGGTGGCATGAAGCGCCGCCTGACGATCGCGCGCTCGCTCATCAACGAGCCGGAGCTGATCATCCTCGACGAGCCGACGACCGGGCTCGACCCACAGGCGCGGCATCTCCTCTGGGAGCGCCTCTACCAGCTGAAGCGGCGCGGCGCGACGCTGATCATCACGACCCACTACATGGACGAAGCGGAGCAGCTCTGCGACCGACTGGTGGTGATGGACAAGGCGAAGATCGTGGCCGAGGGATCGCCGCGCGAGCTGATCGATCAGCACTCGACTCGCGAGGTGCTCGAGCTGCGCGTGACCGATGCGGTCCGCGACCATTTGAACGGTCGGCTCGACGGCCTCG
>JALYSK010000121.1 GCA_030854805.1 Chloroflexota bacterium
ACGTCGGCGTCGCCTTCACCCTGCTGGCCCTGCCACTCCCCCTCCCAGTCCCCGTCACTCGGGGGCGCATTCCAGGCCTGGTTACAGTTGGAGACGGGCCCGTTGGTGAGCGCACAGATGAGGTCGATCCCGACATTGGCGGCGAGATAGGTCACCGAGCACGACCCGCTTGCGTCGGTCGAGCAATCGAGGTCGGAGCTGCTCCCAGGGCTGTGGATGTCGTTGGGGCTGCCTGCGGTGAAGAAGAAACGTACGTGCGCGCTGGCGGAGACCGGGCCCCCGTTGCGGCCGACCATTTGAGCACTCAGCGTCACCGTATCGCCAACGGCCACAATCGCGGTCTGAGGCTCGACGTCGATCCACGCTCCGCCGTTGGCCGACAGCATCGGCGCCTTCGCTAGCATCAGCGAGAGCGAGAGCGAGAGCGCGGACAGCGCGACGAGGAAGCTCGACAGGCGCCGGTCGTGGGACCGACGCCTGGACGCGACGCGTCGGGTCTTCCCCGTTCGTGTCAGCCGCAGCATATGGGCGCTTCCTGCCAGCATGGGATTTGTGGCTGTCAGAATTGCCCGCGCCCATCCTTGACACCATGAGGTGATCGTCCCCGGGGGTCCGGCCTCGCCGCGCGACAAATTGACGCCGGCGACACAAAATTTCCCGCAGTGCGGTCCGATGCAGTACGCCCCCGGACCGCGGTACTACGCTCGCAAGCGGTCTACGCTCGCAAGCGGGTCTACGCTCCCGGCGCGCTATACCGAACCGACTTCGCCTTTCCAAGGGCCGCCATCAGCTCCTCGACGCTGAGCAGGACGGTTGTCTCGAGTGAGCTGAGTGCGCCTCCTGCGCCAATTGCGACAGCAACAGCTGCCATCGACACGTTGTCGGGTGCTTCCCATAGATTCCAGCCATCGCGCTCGCCGAAGGCGTACCAGAACCCGTGGAGCTTTCCACCCACGGACTCGATGTACGAGCGGGCGGCCTCGCGGCGATCCTCAGGGTTCTGGATCAAGCGCGCCCAGGTCTCGGGCGTATAGCTGAATCGCGACAGGTACATGGCCATGTTTCGCCTCCACCGTTGAGTCTGCCCCCAGCGAACGCAGTTAACGCCTCGCCAACCTCAATCGGCAAGACTTCCCCGCAGTCCGGCACGGCCACCTGCATCAGCTCGCAGGGCTGACTCGCGTCGAACTGGGAGGACCGGGCGCCAGAGGAGCCTGGCCGCTACTGACCCCCGCGGGCGACCGCCACTGACATGCCAATCGTCACGAGCGTGGCCGCGAGAAGGATGAGCCCGCCGATGGGCGGGCCGCCACTCGCGATGTCGAGCGCTGCTGCCACCGCACTCAGCGCGTTGAAGGTGATCGCCATCCGCGCCGGGATCCGGGCCGACTCCCAGCGCCGCGAGATCAGCACCAGGGCTCCGCCGACAGCCGCGCCGAGTGTCGCGGCGCCACCCTGGCGGTAGACGAAATCATCCATGCCGCTATACCCAACGGCCGAGCCGAAAGCCCCAGCCGGGATCAGCGCCGCGAGTCCGAACACCGTCGCGGCGACTGTTCCAATTGCGAACAACGCAACAACCCACGAAGCCATGGCCGATGAGCCGCTCCCGGACGCGTCCGGGACATCCGGTGTGACCGGCGGTCGGGCCAGGAAGTACCCGGTCGCCGCGGTGAATAAGATCGACGCGAGAAGGATCAGATAGACGACCGGCTGGGCTCGGCCGCCCATGATCTCGACCAGGCAGGCCACGATCGACGCGGCGTTGAAGACCGCAGTAGCGGCGATCGGGATGCGGAGCGCAGCCCAATCTGATCGGAAGCCGGCCGCCAGGCCGACGGCATAGCCGAAGGTGGCGGCGCCGGCGATCCGATACATGAATATGTCGCGCCCGGCGAAGCCGCCCAGCTCGGCGAATTGGGTGGGCAGGAGGAACGGGGCGAGCCCGAAGAAGCCGCCGGCCGCGATCAGCAGTACGAGCAGACCGCGGAAGAGGCGCTCATGGGTGTCTGCTGCCACCCGGGCATTGTCTGCTCCTCGGTCAACCGCCGCCGCTCCGTCCTCGGAGCGGCGGCTTGCTGATGTCTCAGGACGGCGCGGGCTCGCGTCAACTTGGCCGGGCCACCCCTCGCTCCCGGGGTCCCGCCGCGGTACTCTCCACGCGACGCCAATTGGGGAAGCGGGAACAGTCCGAGTGATCTGCGCCAGCTGTGGGGCCGAGAACGAGCCCGGCCGAAAGTTCTGCCTGTCATGCGGCCAGCGCCTGACCGTGACCTGCCCCAGCTGCGGCTCCGCCAACACGCCAGGGGCAAAGTTCTGCGGCGAATGCGGGAGCCCTCTCTCCGAGACCGATGCGCCGCAGCCCGCAGCAGCCAGCATTCCCGTCTCCGAACGGCGCCTGGTCAGCATCCTGTTCGCTGACCTCGTCGGCTTCACCACGATCTCCGAGGCGCGCGACGCGGAGGATGTGCGCGAGTTGCTCGGCCGCTACTTCGAGACCTGCCGCGAGGTGGTGGATCGATATGGCGGCACCGTCGAGAAGTTCATCGGCGACGCAGTCATGGCCGTGTGGGGAACGCCAGTCGCCCAGGAGGACGACGCGGAGCGTGCGGTGCGCGCTGGGCTCGAGCTGGTCGACGCCGTGCAGCGACTGGGTGACGGGGCCGGCGTCCCCGACCTGGCGCTCCGCGCAGCAGTTCATACGGGCGAGGCGGTCGTCACCATCGGCGCGAGCGGGATGGGGATGGTCGCGGGCGACCTCGTCAATACTGCGTCGCGCCTCCAGTCGGTGGCGCCGCCCGGATCGGTCCTCGTCGGCGACAGCACGCAGCGGGCGGCTTCCGAGGCGATCGCCTTCGAGGCAGTCGGCGAGCAGTCGCTCAAGGGCAAGACCAGTCCCGTCGCGGCCTTCCGTGCCGTGCGCGTGGTGGCGAGGCGCGGCGGCGCCGGGCGCACGGAGCTGGAGGCGCCCTTCGTCGGCCGCGACTCCGAGCTGCGGCTGATCAAGGACTTCTATCACGCGACAGCGCGCGAGCGCGGGCCGCGGCTGGTATCGGTCATCGGTCAGGCCGGCATCGGTAAGAGCAGGCTTGCGTGGGAGTTCAACAAGTACCTCGACGGCGTGACGGAGGTGGTCTACGCCCACCAGGGCCGGTCCCCGGCCTACGGCGAGGGGATCAGCTTCTGGGCGCTGGGCGAGATGGTGCGCATGCGGGCCGGCATCGGCGAGAGCGACGATGAGGCGACCACCCGCGAACGCATCACCGCAACGCTGGAACAGTTCGTTCCCGACGCAGACGAGCGCCGCGCCCTCGAAGGACCTCTCCTCCAGCTGCTGGGCCTGGACGACGCCCACCCGCGCGAGCGAGGGGAGCTCTTCCTCGCGTGGCGCACTTTCTTCGAGCGGCTGGCCGATGTCGCGCCGGTGCTGATGGTCTTCGAAGATCTGCAATGGGCGGACGAGGGTCTGCTCGACTTCATCGAGGAGCTGGTCGGGTGGTCGCGCGGGCGGTCGATCTACGTCATCACCCTGGCGCGGCCGGAGCTGCTCGACCGCCGACCGACGTGGGGAGCCGGACAGCGGAGCTTCACCTCGCTGAGCCTGGCGCCGCTCACCGACGAGGAGATGACCCAGCTCCTGAGCGGGCTGGTCCCCGGGCTGCCCGAGCCGGTCGTCCGCGCCATCGTGGCGCGCGCGGAGGGGATCCCGCTCTATGCGGTCGAGATGGTGCGCATGCTCCTCAACGATGGCCGCATTGAGCGCGATGGCGTAACGTGCCGGCCGGTCGGCGACTTAACCCAGCTCGCCGTGCCGGAGTCGCTCCACGCGCTCATCGCCTCGCGCATCGACGCTCTACCGCCGGCGGAGCGCGGCCTGGTGCAGGACGCATCGGTCCTGGGCCTGTCATGCAGCCTGGCCGCCCTGACCGCGGTCGTGCGCGCACCGGCCGACCAGATCGAGCCGATGCTCCGCCACCTGTCGCAGCGCCAGCTGCTGACGCTCGATGACGATCCCCGCTCCCCCGAACGCGGCAATTTCCGTTTCGTACAAGGACTGATGCGCGAGGTGGCCTACGGGACCCTGTCGCGAAACGATCGTCGCGCTCGGCACCTGGCAGCCGCGCGCTATTACGAGGCGCTCGGAGACGACGAGCTTGCTGGGGTGCTCGCACAGCATTACGTGGATGCCTATCGCGCACACCCCGATGGACCCGAGGGAGCGGCTGTTGCGGCACAAGCGCGGGTGGCTTTGCGCGGCGCGGCTCAGCGTGCCGCCGGCCTGGGCTCGTTCCGGCACGCCCACGGCTACCTCGAGAGCGCGATCCTGGTGGCGGCCGATCCAGCCGAGACGCTCGAGCTGCGGATGGCGGCCGGCGATGCAGCCTTCAACGCCGGCCTGTTCGACCGGTCGATCGCCCATCTCGAGGGTGCGGTGGCGCTCGCGACCGAGCTCGGAGACGCGGCGTCCAGGCGACGTGCCACGGGCAATCTGGGCAACGTCCTGACCGAGGGGCACACCGACCGCGCCCGGCAGCTGCTGACCGAGGCGTTCAATGAGCCCGGCCTCACGCCGCAGGATCCGGGCTTCCTGGAGATCGCGCACCCACTGGCAAAGATCGAGATGCGGACCGGAGCAGAGGCGCGGGCGATCGAGATCGCCGATCTGGCGCTGCCAGCCGCACAAGAGACCGGCGACGAGCCGGCCGCGCTGATGCTGCTGATCACGCGCGGTGTGGCGCTCGCCAACCTCAACCGGACCACCGAGGCGGTGGTCGAGCTCACCGGCGCCCTGGCGGTCGCGCGACGCCGCGGGATGCAGGTGGTGGCCGGTCGGGCCGCCGTCAATCTCTCCTATGCGCTTGACATCAATGACCCGGCGCGTGCCTACGAGGTTTCTCGCGAGGGCTTCGAGCTGGCGCAGCAGACGGGCGCGCCGGTGGGCGTGCAACGCTACTTGCTCGGCAACGCGGCCGACGGAGCCATCCAGGTTGGCGATTGGGACTGGGCGGTGCAGACGGTCACGAGCCAGCTCGAGTTTCTGGACGAGCCCGCCGAGCGGATCTGGTACGGCACAAGTCTCGCCGTCATCGGCGCCTATCGTGGCGAAGCTGTGAGCGAGGACGCGCGCCGGCTCTGGGAAGAGAGCCAAACTTTCGATGACGCTCAGTACCACAGCTTGGGCGCTTGGAGCCACGTCGTGTCCAGCATGGTGACCGGCGACCTGCGCGAGGCGATTCGCGTCAGTGAGGAAATCGCGGCGGAGGGGCTCCCAGGTGCGGAGGCCGGAGCGTACGCCGCGCGCGCAGCGATCTGGCTTGGCGACGCCACCACCGCGCAGCGGATGCGCGACGTGTTCGCCACCGAACGTTCCGGACGCCGCACCAACGCTGTCCTGGCCACCCTCGACGCCGGAATCGCCATGCTCGAGGGCAAATCCGCCGAGGCTCGCGCGGGGTACACCGATGCCCAGAAGCGCTGGCGCGAGCTCGGCCTGCCCTTCTGGCTGGCGATGTGCCACCTTGACATCGCTGTGACCGGCGCAATGGAGCCCGAGGAGCGCGGCCGTGCCGCCGCGGAGGCGCGGGAGATCTTCGAGCGGCTACGCGCCCAAGCGCTCCTCGACCGCCTGGCCGCTGCTCTTGACGATGAGACTGGGGTACGTCCGGCATCGGCTTCGTCCGCGCGGGCCAGCCCAGAGGTCGAGGTCCCGCAGGAGGCCTAACTCCCGTCGCGGATCTGGCCCGACCGCGTTTGCCCGTGCCAGCATCTATGGGCCAACCGATGGCCCGATTTGCTGCGGCTGGCAAGCATCGGCCATCGAATAGCCCTCAGCCTGGCCGTTCGTTGCTGGCCCGAGCATATTTGGCCAACCATTGGCCGATACTCGCCACTGCCAGCAAACGCACGCCCCGAGACGCCGCGCGCCTCCGGCCGTCAGGCGCGCAGGACCAGGACTTCCGTCGGGTGGCTCTTCCCCTTGAGGGAGAGCTGCCGGTGCTCCACGCCCGCATCGGTCACGTGTGCCGACCCCGCCGAGGCGACGGTCACCAGGACCTCGCCGGCAGCGGCCGCCGACGCCAGCCTGGCGGCCGTGTTCACACTGTCGCCCACGGCGGTGATCTGTGTGTGCGCTCCTTCGCCAACAGCGCCAACCCAGGCGATGCCGGTATGGACACCGGCACCCACCGAGATCCAGGGACCGGCCGGATCCGCGTGGCCCGTTGCCCGCAGGAGGGCGCGTGCGGCCTCGATCGCGCGCGCCGCGTGACGCTCGCCGGCCAGGAGCGGGAAGAAGAGCGCTACCAGCTCGTCGCCGACGAACTTGTCGACGGAGCCGTCATTCCGGATGACGACCTCGGCGGCGGTGTCGTAGAACCGGTCCAGAACTCCCCGAAACGCGGCCGGTGACATTCCCTCGGCCAGCGACGTCGACCCGCGGACGTCGGCGAACAGCAGCGTCAGCTCGATCTCAGCGCCGCCGTGGTGCGTCGACAGGAACGTAAAGCACGACATGCACATGGTTGGGTTCTTGTCCGACCGCCGTTTGCCCATCATGCGCATGACCGGCGCGCCGACCCCGGCGAACGGCGCCGCACACAGCCTGCAGCGAGGGCTGCTCGGTATGTGCGAGAACACGCGCCGGCCCTGGCGCTCTAGAGGAGACCCCTTGGTGAGGAACTCGATCCAGAACTCCTCGCTCTCGTGACGAGGCGCCGGTGGGTTCGCCATGACGCAACGGTAGCGCACGCATCAGCGCTTTCTCCACCCCAAAACGCGGGATAGCAGCCGCTCGGGCTCAGGCCGCAGCCGTGCCGTCGCCCGACCGCTGCCTGTTGCCTTTCGCGCAGCGCGACCGTCTCGCGACCCAGACCGCCGCCTGTCTTTGCCTGGCGACGGGTGGTCCGCGGCGCGACCCATGACGATCCTGTGGGGGCCGAAAGGTACGGGGCCCGTCCGGGATTGTCCCCGCCGCGCAGCCGATGCTACGGTCGAGACAGGCACCCGCACAGAGGTCTCGCATGAAGACCCTCCGCAGACTCCTCACGATCTTCGTCCTTCCCGCGCTTGTCCTCGCCGGCTTCGCTGTGAGCACGGTGGCCGCCAATGGCGACGACGACCAGGAGACGATCTGTCACTTCGCATCTAACCAGGTCGTTCGGATCTCCGTCTCGAAGAACGCTGAGTCGGCCCACCTCCGGCAGGGCGACGTACTGCCGGATGAGTACGGCGACTGCGACGGTGAGCACGAGAACGGCGACGACAACGGCGACAACAATGACAACGAGCAGGGCGAGCACGACGGCGACCACTCGAATGGCCCGCACGATAACGGAGACCACGAAGGCAACTCCGACGACTGAGCTCCGCCACTGACACCGATGGCGCCCTCAGGGCGCCATCGCTGTTCCTCGCGACAGGAGAGCCGCGTGACCGTTGAGCCCTTGGCGGCTGCCCAGCCCGCTGCGCTGACGTCGACCAATGACCCCTTCATCTCGATCGTGATGCCCTGCCTCAACGAAGAGCAGACGGTCGGGATCTGCGTGGGCAAGGCGCGGGATTGGCTCGCGCGCGCGGGTCGCGAGGGCGAAGTGATCGTGGTCGACAACGGATCCAGCGACCAATCGGTGCCGATCGCCATTGAAGCGGGCGCTCGCGTCATCCACGAGCGTCGTCGCGGGTACGGACAGGCGTACCTGCGCGGCTTCGCCGAGGCGCGCGGCGACGTGATCGTGATGGGCGACTCCGACGACACCTACGACTTCAGCGACCTGACCCAGCTGGTCGAGCCGCTCAGCCGCGGGGCCGACATGGTGGTCGGCAATCGGTTCGCCGGGGGGATCCAGTCGGGAGCGATGCCCTGGGCGCATCGGTATGTCGGCAGCCCGATCATCAACTTCGCCATTCGCCTCTTCTTCGGGACGCGAATCGGAGACAGCCAGAGCGGGCTCCGCGCCTTCACCCGTGGAGCGGCGGAGCGCCTTGGCCTGCGCTCGAGCGGCATGGAGCTCGCCTCCGAAATGATCGTGAGAGCCTCACGGGTGGGGCTGAGGATCGCCGAGGTTCCCGCGTCGTACAACGTCCGGCGCGGCGAAAGCAAGCTCAGCACCCTGCGCGACGGGTGGCGGCATCTGCGGTTCCTCCTCCTGGCCGCCCCCGACTTCCTCTTCACGCTCCCCGGCCTCCTGCTGGTGCTGCTGGGAGTCGCCACCTCGGTCGTGTCGTTCGCCGTGCCCGGCGGCCTTCGTATTGGCGCTCTGACCTGGCAGCCGGTCTTCGCCGGCACGATTTTTCTTGCGGTCGGCGTCAACGCCCTGCTCTTCGGAGTGATCGCCAAGCTGTACGGCTGCTCGCACGGTCTGCTTAACGAGGACCGATGGGTGCAGCTGTATCGGCGCTGGTTTCGGCTGGAGAGCGTACTGGCTCTCGCCGCGATCCTCTTCCTGGCTGGCCTGACGATCGACCTCGCGCTGTTCGCCGTCTGGACCTCGCGCGCCCAGCCGGTCCAGGGCCTTCAGCTCGGGGCGCTGGCGCAGGCACTGATGACCGTTGGCGCCGAGCTTGGGATGGCCGGCTTCCTGATCGTGACGATCGAGTCGCCGTGAACCGTGCGACGGCGACCTCCGAGGGCCTGCGCATCGCATTCGTGTACGACGCCATGTTCCCGTTCGTGAAGGGCGGAGCCGAGCGGCGCTACCACGAGCTGGCGACCCGGCTGAGCCAGCGCAACGACGTGCACTACGTCACCTGGACCTACTGGGACGGGCCGGCGCAGGTGGTCCGGGACGGCGTCACCCTCCACGGCCTCGGGACGCCGCCGCCCCTTTATGGTGCCGACGGGAAGCGGACCGTCCGCGAGGCAGGCAGCTTCGCGGCCCGCCTGCTCCCGCTCCTGGCGCGCAAGCGTTGGGATGTCATTGACTGCTCGGCCACCCCGTACCTGCCTCTGTATGCGGCCTGGGCTGCAACCCGGCTCAGCAGAACGCCGCTGGTGGCGACGTGGCACGAGTTCTGGGGCGATCACTGGCTCGCCTACCTGGACCGCCGCCCGGTCGTGGCACGGATCGCGCGCAGCCTCGAAGCCGGCGCGCGCGACCTGGGGGATGCAACGGTCGCCGTATCGCCCTTCACCGCGCGTCGCATGGGTCAGCGCAACAACGCCGACACGTCCGCGTGGATTGTGGGAAACGGAGTCGACCTCGACGCAATCCGCGCCGCGCGGCGGGCCCGTGAGGAGATCGATCTCGTGTTCGTGGGCCGGCTGATCGACGAGAAGCGAGTCGACCTGCTGGTCGATGCTCTGGCCCTTCTGCGTGGCCGCGACCCGGAGCCACGTTCGCCGCGCTGCACCATCGTCGGCGACGGCCCGGAGCTCGCGCGGTTGCGGGCGCGCGTGTCGGCGCTGGGTCTGGCCGAAACCGTCCAACTCCCCGGCAGCCTGCCGGAGGCGCGTGTCTTCGGACTCCTGAAGGCGGCCAAGCTGCTGGTCCTGCCGTCGATTCGCGAGGGTTTTGGCATCACCGTCATTGAGGCTCAGGCATGCGGCACCGTGCCGCTCGTCGCCCGCAGCCCGACGAGCGGGGCGCCGGACCTCGTCCGCGACGGCATCGACGGCACCACCTGCGATCCGACGCCTACCGCGCTGGCCGATGCCATCGCTGCCCTGCTGGCGAGCCCCGACGGCCTGGCGTCGATGGCGCGAGCGGCCCGTACCGCCGCGCGGCGCTACGACTGGAATGCACTCGCCGAACAGATGGAGGGCGTCTACCGAGCGGTCGCGATCGACGCGGAAGCAACGTCGCCAAGAAGGAGGTTGGGATGGTCGTAGGGGACCGCGCTGGCGTCGGGCAAGGCAGCGTGCGGAGTGCCTGGCTCCCGACCTGGCTGGCTGGGGTGCGCTCGCGTCTCTCGGAGACACCGCTGCCTCCCGCCGACCAGCTGGTTCCCATGCTCGTAGCCAGCGCAGTGGTGTTGGGCTTCGTCATCGTGGCGCTTTCAACCCCAATCGCGGGCCGCGGGGACTACGGGCAGTGGCTCATGACGTCGCGTTACTACCTCGGCCAGGACGTCCCGGGATACCGGGAGGTCACTGGGCTGCCACCGGTCGTGCCGGTCTCGCTGGCCATGCTGCGCGCGGTCGTCTCGGATCCGGTGGTGTCGCTCCAGCTGTTGAACGCGCTCCTGCTCGTCGGGATCGGTGTTAGCTTCTATCTCCTGGGGGCGGTGGTACTGGGCAGCCGGGCTGCTGGCGCCTTTAGCGTAGTGCTGGGCCTTCTTGTAACCGACCGCTTCATTGAGCTCTTCGCGTTCGGCGGCCTGTTGCAGGCGGCCGCGCTGATGTTCATGGCGCTGAGCATCGCAAGCTTCGTGCGCGCCGGTGCCGCGCAAGAGTTGCAGCAGCGCTGGTGGCTCCTCGGCAGCTTCGCCCTCGCGCTGACGGCTCTATCGCATGTCGGCACGGGAATGATCGCGGTCCCGCTCGGAATCATCGTGGCAGGCGTGGCCGCGTTCTCAATGCGCCAGCTCGGACGTGACGTGCTGGTCCGCGGTCTTCTGCCGTTGGCTGCGGTGCTTGCGGTCGTTGGCTTGTACTGGCTGTTGGTGCTACTGCCGGCCAGTGGGGACTACGTGAACAACCCAGCCAGCCTCGCCTACCGCGGTCCCGACCGGCTCTTCAGCGCCCTGGTCTCCTACTGGCCGACGGGCGTGATCGTTGCTCTCGGCAGCGTCGCCCTCGTTCTCGGGGGGGTGCGAGACCTCGCCCGTCGACAGCTCGACGGGTACGTCGTACTCGCCGCGTGGGTAGCGGTCACGTGGGGCGCGCTCCTGTATTCGGTCGTGAGCGGCGCTTCCACTGACTACCCTCGCTTCGCCACACTCCTCCTCGCGCCGCTTGTCGTCGCCGCAGCGGGCGGGTCGCTCTGGCTCACGATCGCGTTGGCGGCCTACGTTCGTGAGATTGCGCCGGCCGCATCGCAGGCGGGATGGGTCATGGTTGCGCCTGCCGTGGTCGCCTTGCTGGCAGCACCGCTGGCAGTGCCGCGATTCGACAGGCAGGCGCAGGTGTACCAGCCGCGGGATGCCACCACCCTGACGGCGGCCGCAGAGTGGGTCGATCGCGACCTCGGCAACGACCGCCGGGCGGTTCTGACCCAGGTGAGGGACGGAAAATGGGTCGAAGGTCTGACTGGCCGCGAGGCGCTCTTCAGTCTGCCCGTGCGGTACGCGTTCCGGCCCATCGAATGGCAGCGCAGCGTCGACGCCGACACGCTGTTTCGAGCGACCACTGCGATGACCAATGGGTTCTTTTTCGCCCTATATACCGATGAGGCGGCGGGTCTGACAGGGGCGGACGTCCCGACGAATCTGCTGCTACGGGTGAACCACGGCGGCGAGTTCGTGAACCTTCTCCAGGCCACCGAGGCCGATAGCCAGGTGGTCGGGAGCCGTGGCAGCATCAGCGTCGCGGCCCTGCGACCCTCTCGCAGCGCGCAGGACATCAACGCCCAGCAGTCACGCATCAGCACCGTGTGGACGGAAGCCGGCAAGCCGTCGCCCATCTCCATCGTTCGCACGGTCGGCCTGTTGAGAGACGGCGCCACGCTGCAACTGGTGGATGAGTCACCAGGCAACACCGTGCGCACCGTGCTCCGTCCACCTCCTGGGATGGCCATCACGTCGTTCGACGCCAAGGGGCGGGAAGCACGGGTGTGCTTCACACAGATTGGCGAGAGCGAGCCATGCGTGCGCATCTGGGTCGCTCCGGCCGATGCGACGATCCAGCCAACCGGTGACGGTGGCCTCGCGGCGGCGACGGCGCAGTCCAGCCGGCTGGAGATCGACATCACCGCGTTGACCGCAGGCAATCCCTCCGTGGGCCTCAGGCTCCTGGATCCAGCCGAGCTCGTGGGCGAACACAACGTCGGAGCCGCGATTCTCTACTCGCTCGACCCGGCGTACGACTCCCGGGTGGCGCGCCTTGGAGCCCTGGGATTCCGAGTGGCCAAGACCTTCGGGTCATATGCGGTGCTGGTCCGCGATCTCGCAGTTCCTCACGGTCCGCCTCTTTGATCGCCACCGCGAGCACCCTCCGTGCACCGGAGCCGATCCTGGTGGTCGGGGGCTACGGCTATCGCAATATTGGTGACGAGGCCATTCTGGCCGGCCTGCTGACTTCCCTGGCCGGCAAGCAGGTCACCATCGTGTCGCGGGCGCCGGCCGAAACGCAGGCAATGCACGGCGTCCCGTCGGTGGGCATCGCTGGCGCACTCGGAGCGCTGCGGCGGCATCGGACGCTGTTGATCGGCGGCGGTGGGCTCTTCGGCAGCGACATGGGTCGGCTGGGCCGGCTCCTACCCGCATACGGGATCATCGCCGCCCTCAGCGGACGGACGGTCGCAGTCGAGGGCGTCGACATCGATGCCGGGATGCCAATCGTCACACGCGCACTCGTTCGCGGCCTGCTCAGCCGCGCCGCCCACGTATCGGTCCGTGATGTCGCGTCGGCCCGGACGCTGGAAGGCTGGGGAGTGGGGGTGGTCGACGTCGAGCCCGACCTATCGGAGAGGATGGTGCCCGCAGCCCCGTCGGTCGGGGTGCGGCTGCTCAGAGAGTCCGGCATCGAGCCAGGGCGGCCGGTGGTGGGGCTTTCCCTTACGGCCGTCAACGACCGCATGGTGGGGCCGATCTTGGCCACCATCGCGGTGGCCATGGAACGGCACCCCGGCGTCCAATTCTGCTTCATACCCATGAGCCAGCACCCGTTCGTCTCCCGCCACAACGACCTCGTCTTGGCGCAGCGTCTGCGACGACTGCGCCCGGAGCTGCGGATCATCGAGGGTGACCGTCACCCGGCCGCGATCCTGGCCGTCTTCGGCGCGCTCGACATTGCGGTCTGCATGCGTTACCACAGCCTCCTCTTTGCGCACCGATGCGGCGTTCCGATCATCCCGATCGCCTACGCGGACAAGTGCCGGCGCTGGCTGGAGGCGCACGACATGGCCCCGATGCATCCCACCCCCACCGCCATTGCCGATGCGCTCGCGCACCTGGTGCCCGCCGCGAGGCTCGCCTCGTGAGTCCGCGACTGTGGACGGCCCTGCGGTTGGGCATCGGCCTGGCGGTCATCCTCTTCCTGTTGGCGGGATTCGACCCGGCAGCCATCGCCGACCGGCTGGGACGGGCGGACTACCGCCTGGTCGCGATCGGGGTTGTTGGGCTGACCGCAGTGCACGGCGTCGCGGCGCTGACCTGGCGCTCGATCTGTGCACGCTTGGCAGGCGTCCGGCTTCCATGGTCGACCACCCTGCGCGCGTACTACGCCGCGCAGGCTCTCGGAGGTGTCACACCCGCCAACCTCGGCGGCGACGCCTACCGCGTGGTCGCCCTGAGGTCGGCTGGGCACGGCTGGCAAGCATCCGTGGCGTCGGTGGTCCTCCAGCGCGCCACGAGCTACCTGGCTCTGGCGGCGCTCGCGCTGGGGGCCACCGCCGTCCTGGCTGCCTCCACTCCCCTTGCGCCCGGCCTGGTCGCCGGCGGCGTTGCTGTGTCTCTGGCGGTTGGCCTCGCGGCGGCCGCCTTGCTGGCACCACCTCGGATCATGCGCGGGCACTGGGACCGACTGGCCGGCCTTCTCGGCGCGCCCAGGTTTGCGGACGAGGCGGCGCCTCAGCGCGCGCGAGTGCAGGCGGCGGGGATTGGTCTGGTGCTCGGGCTCGTCTTCCATGCCGCGAGCGTGCTGCTCACGTGGTTGCTGGTGGTGGCCGTGGAGCCGAGTGCGGCTACGCTCGGCGTCACCGCCGCGGTGGTGGTAGCGCGCCTCAGCCTGGCTGTGCCCATCTCCCCCAGCGGGCTGGGCATCCAGGAGGGGGTCCTGAGCCTGCTGCTGGCGAGCCTGGGCTTCGCGCCGCAGGTTGCGCTCGCAGGGCTGCTTCTCAGCCGCCTGTCGCTCGTGACGACCACGATCATCGGTGCGGCGGCGCTCGTCGCCGGCCACCGACCGCTCCCCGGGCCCATCCCGGGGCAGAGCCGGGCCTGATCCGGCGGCTCTAGCGTGTAACCGCGAGGTCGTTCACGATGTACAGGTCATGGCACCCAAGAAGGCGCGGACCGATGCCGACGCCGATCCGGATCGGCTCATTCGCGAGAAGGCGGGGTCCTATCGCTCCGCCGATGACCGGTTCGAGGTCCACCAGGAAGGGATCGGTTGGTTCGTCGTCGACACCGCGCAGGCGAACGAGTTCGGCCAGCCGCTGATCCACGGCCCGTTCGAGACGATGGCCGCGGTGCGCGCCGCGCTGCCCGGCGCTCGCAAGATGAAGCCGCTGCGGCGGGGCAAGCGTGCGAGGCCAACCCCGCCCAAAGCCGAAGCGCCGCCGGCTCCCCCACCCAGCTGGATCGACGAGCTGCCACCCTCGCAGGCGACCGAGGTGCGAAAGGTTGTCCGCGCTCTTGAGCGCGAGGGCGTCTCGGAGGCCGAGGACCTGGTCCGCAGGGATCGCAACGGCCTGCTGCCCGCGGTCGCCGCGCAGCTCATCGAGCAGCGCCTGGCGGCTCTCGTCGACGACCTTCCGGCCGATCAGCGCGAGGCTGCCCGGCGCCTCGTGCGGGGCGCGGCGGAGATCCTGACCGCGGAGGGGACCGCCGGCGGGGCGGCGCTTCCGGGCTGGACACTGGTCGAGATCGGTCCCGACGGCGAGCCGCCGAACCGCAGGATCGTCATCCGGTAGTCGAATTTAGCGGCGAGCCCCCACGTCGCCGCCAATGCGGAAGCTATTACCTGGAGTGATGAGTTCGCGCCCTTTCCCTTCGTTTCGGCCTCGCACAGGCCAAATGATTACGGCAAGTCATCGTTTGGACGATTCTTAGGGCCGAACCGCCGTGGAGCCCGCGAACGTACGACCTGGGGTAATTAACGCAGCGGCTGAGATCGGCGCCTTGCCTCGTGCTGCATGGTGGCACGAAGGCGTCTGACGGAGGCAATCGAAGCGGCGTCAGGGCCAGACCGGATCGGTCAGTTCAAGCGGCGGCAACGCATCCCAGTCCGTGCGGATGGGACTGAACACGTCGATCACCACCGCGCCATTCGGACCGGCCTGCGCGGAGTGCGGGACGTTTCCGAGGATGCGCCAGGTACCCCCCGGCCCGAGCTTCCGCTCCTCCGAATCCACACGGAAGGTCAACTCTCCCTGGATCACGATGCCGTTCTGCTCGCTCGGGTGACGGTGCTCCGGCACGACCGCTCCAGGGTCGAGCTCGACGACGGCCAGCGTGATCTGGTCCCCCTCCACCCGCCGGGCGCGGATGTTCTCCCAGACCTGGATGGGGGCAATCTCCGATAGATCAGCGAGATCGGTCATGTGGCCCACGATAGGTCATCCGTGGCGGGCGGCCGACACGATCGCTGTCAGACCCTTCGTGCAGCACAACCCGCGTGCCGCACGGGTGCACGAAAGCCTCTGACACCGCGCACGCCCCGCTGCGCGAGGTGCGGCTTTACCCCAGCGAGGTGGCTCGCGCAAGATACGGATGGGCGCCCAGATCCTCGAATGTGCGGCCCGCACCGGCCAGCAGTCCAGGATCCTGGCGCTCCTCCGCGAGCCAGAGGCGGATCCGGGCCACGTCGAACACGCGGTGATGATCCTCGAGCCTGGGCAGCGCCTCCGCACGCCCCGGGAACCGCGCGCCGTTCTGCAACGAAGGCGGCTCCAGCCCGAGCGCGCGGCCGAGCAACGAGATCTGCTCGACCGCGGCGCCGAACAACGCCCGACGGACGGCGTCGATCGACACCTCACCGCCGACCGCCACGGCGGCTTCCAGGCCCGACGCGAACCCCGCCAACAGCTCGACACCGGCGCCAATCGCGGCCGAGTCGCTGGCACCTTCGGAACGCAGGCGCGCGGCAGTCAGGAGATCGGCCGCTTCGAACAGGAACCAGCCGCCGAGCGTGCCGTCCGCGGTGGAGCCGGGCTGGTCGATCGCGCGGCGGAGCACCGCGACGGCATCGGAATCGTTACCGAGCCCAGCCTGCGCGTGTGCCGCCGTCACCAGGGTTGGCAGGATCGCCTGCTGGTCGCCGATCCGGATTGCGATGTCTGCGGCGTCCCCCAGAATGCCGGCGGCCTCGTCGTATCGGCCGCGGTAATTGGCGAGCTGGGCGCGCAGGGTGGCGACGGCGGTTTGGATGTACTGCCCGGCGCGAGTCCACTCGATGGCAGCAAGGGCCGCCTCCGATTCCGCCCACCGGCCGGAGACGAGCAGGAACTCCGCGTGCCCGGATCGGATCCACTGGTCGAAGACGCCGCCGGGAATCGTTCGCTGCGCATAGGCGAGGGCCTCATTCAAGAACTCCTCGGCGCCGCCATAGCCGAATGGGAAGATGCGATTCCCCTGCCCGCTCATGTTGGCGTACGCGCGGCCGGCGTCGTCCGTCAGGCCGTTCTCAAGCGCCAGCTCGAGGCTGCGCCGCAGGTATTCGTGGCCGGTCTGGTCGCCCACGCCCCAGAGGCACATGCCCAAATTGTTGTACGCGTGGGTCAGGGCACCCGCCGCCGCCGCCTGCTCCGCGACCGCAATCGCCTTGCGGGCAAACTCCTCGCCCCGCCGGTAATCGGGCTTGAGCATCAGGATCTGCGATCGGAAGCTGTAGGCGTACGCGAGCTCTGGCGTTGGCGGAAGCCGCTCGAGGCCGGCGACCGCGAGCCCAATCTGCTGCTCCGCTTCGGGGGGATCTCCCTGGAGCCAGTAATAGCGGCTGAGGATGCGGCGGCCATTCAGCGCCGCCACCTCAGCGTCCGCCTGCTCGTAGAGGGTGATGGCTTCGCGGATGAGGCCAATCGGCTCCTCACTGCCGGAGCCGATCAGATATGTCTGCCGGGCCGCGGCCTCGAGCATCTGCGCCCGGCGCACCGGCTCATCAACGAACGCATCCGCGGCCTGCAGGAACCAGCCCTTCGCCTCCTTCCCCGCATTCAGCCGTTCCGCGCGTTCGCCGGCGAGTGGCAGGTAATGGCGCGCCTTGTCCGGGTCATCGCTGTCGCGGTAGTGCTGCGCGAGCTCGGCGACCTGCTCGTCGCCCCCGTGCTCCTCCAGCCAGCGCGCGATGCGGCCGTGCAGCTGGCGCCGCGTGCTCAGCAGCAGGCTGCGATACGCCACCTCGTGAATGAGCGGATGCCGGAACGCGAGCACCCGCTCGCCCGCGTCGCCGACCCG
Source organism: Chloroflexota bacterium (assembly GCA_030854805.1). The sequence goes on from JALYSK010000121.1 coordinate 17,209, forward strand.
GGGCACGACCAGCTCCGCGCGCTGCAGCGTGCGCAGCGCGTCATCGGTGTCATCGGTCGCCAAAGCCGACACGACCTCTTCGGAGAATTCCGAGCCGACCACCGCTGCGAGCTGCAGCGTCTGACGCGCGTCGGGGGGCAGGGCGTCGAGCCGGGCGAGCAGCATCTCGTGGATCGTCTCCGGCAAGCGGTGGCCCGGTTCGCTGGCGGCCTGGTCCTCGCCGCGGAGCAGCTCCTCCAGGAAGAGCGGGTTGCCTGCCGAGCGGGCGAGCACGCGCTCGGTGAGCTCCGCAGACACACGTGAGCCCGGCGCCAGCTGTGCAGCCAGCTCGCGCCCCTCGGCGGGGAGCAGGGCCCTCAGGTTCAGCTGCTGATAGAAGCTCTTGCCCTCCCAACCGTGCGTCCACCCGGATCGGTACAGGCCGAGCATGGCCACGGGTAGCTCGGCAACCACGTCCAGCAGCTCTTCGACAACGGTCAGGCTGGCAGGGTCCGCCCAATGCAGGTCGTCGAACACCACCAGCAAGGGCTGGCGTTGCGAGGTCGCTCGCAGGAGCGCGACCACCGCGTCGATGAGCAACCGCTGTCGGCCCGCGGGCGAGACGTCAGCCAGGCGTGGGTCATCCTCGGACTCCTCGAGCATGGCGTCGAGCACCGCGGCCCAGCGTTCGAGGGTGGACGCATCGGCCTGCACGCCCAGGGCCTCCAGGGAGGCCGCGGCGGTCGCGCCAGGTGCGCGCGCCAGGAGCTGCGGCACCAGCTGCTCGACGAGGTGATAGGGAAACGCTGCCGCGTAGGAGCGCGAGGTCGTCCAGATGCTGGCGAAGCCGTTCGACTCAGCCCGCTGCCGGGTCTCGAGCGCCAGCCTCGTCTTCCCGATGCCGGGCTCCCCCACCAGGGCGACGATCAGGCCACGTCCGGCGGCCGCCTCCTCCAGCGCCGATTCCAACATGGCGCGCTCCCGCCCTCGTCCGACCAGGCGAGCCTCGCCACCACGCAACCGTGGCTTCTCCGGCAGCTCTCGCTCGAGCCGCCACGCTTCCACGCCTTCGGCCCGGCCCTTCAGGGCCAGCTCCGACAGCGGCGCGAAGGTGAAGGCCTCCGCGCTGAGGCGTCTGGTGCTGCCACCGACCAGGATCTCGTTGGGTTGCGCCGTCTGCTGCAGCCGGGCGGCGACGTTGACGGCGTCGCCACTGACCGTGTACTCGCCGGCCTGCGGTCCAGTACCGATCCCGCCGACCACCTCACCGGTGTTGACACCGATGCGGACCTCCAGCTCCGAGTCCAGGCTCCCGACCGCATCGCGGATGCGAAGGGCGGCGCGCAGTGCGCGCTCGGCGTCGTCGTCGTGGGCCCGCGGCGCGCCGAAGACAGCCATCACGGCGTCGCCGATGTACTTCTCCACGGTCCCGCCGTAGCGCTCCACCTCGCCGGAGGCCGCGGCGAAGTAGGCGCGCTGGGTCTCGCGCACCGCTTCCGGGTCGCTCGTCTCCGCGCGACCGGTGAAGCCCACGAGATCGGCGAAGAGGACGGTTACGAGCCTCCGCTCATCGGCAAGGGTCACATGCGCATTGTGATACGCCTGCGGAATTGAGCCCACAGACCCGACGCAACCGCCGCACCGGTACCATGGCCGCATGGCCAAGAAGAAGGACGGTGACCGTAGTTTCCGCACGCTGCTCCAGGTGAAGCCCGGGACGAAGGTCGACCTCGCCGGCTTCGACTGCGGCGAGACCTTCGGCCGCGCGAAGGCCGGGGCGGAGGCGGACCTCGTGAAGGTGCTTGCCCGCCTGACCGACCTCCAGGCACGCCTCGGGGCGGAGGCGAAACGCCCTGTCCTCGTGGTCGTGCAGGGCATCGATGCCTCGGGCAAGGACGGGACGATCCGGGTGATCGCCGGCGCGTTCAACCCGCAGGGCTGCCCGGTCACGTCCTTCAAGGTCCCGACCGGGCCGGAGCTCACTCACGACTACCTGTGGCGCGTGCACCGGCATGTGCCGGCCAAGGGCGAGATCGGGATGTTCAACCGTAGCCACTACGCCGACGTGCTGATCGTTCGGGTGCATCAGCTGGTCCCGGAGGAGCGCTGGCGCAAGCGCTACGGGCACATCCGGGACTTCGAGAAGATACTGACCGACGAGGGCGTCACGATCATCAAATTCTTCCTGGTGATCGACCGCGAGGAGCAGCGCCAACGCTTCCAGGCGCGTGTCGACGACCCGACCAAGCGCTGGAAGTTCAACCCCGGCGACGTCGAGGAGCGGAAGCGCTGGGATGACTACCAGGCGGCGTTCGAGGAGGCGCTCTCGGAGACGTCAACGGACAACGCCCCGTGGTACCTCATTCCGGCGAACCGGAAATGGTTCCGCAACCTGGCCGTTAACGAGATCCTGGCTGCAACCCTCGACGACCTCGACCCCCAGTACCCGCCGGCAGCCGAGGGAGTCGAAGGCGTGAAGGTCGAGTGACCCAGGGCCATTTCGTAACCGATTCGCTTACGAATTCGCCGGTGGCAGCTGCGCCACTGTCAGACCGTTTCGTGCAGCACTGGCTCCATGACCATCACGCTATCTGGCTCGGGCCACAGATCTCGGGCGCGAAGCGCCAGCCAGATGGCCCAGATTGGAAACAGCATGCCGGCGATCAGCGCGATCAGCAGCATATCGAACGAGAAGAGATTGAAGACGGGGAGGATCGCGCTAATCAGCCCGAGCACGGCGAGCGCCAGCGAGACCCACGGACAACGCGCCGTGGTACCTCATCCCGGCGAAGTCGAACGCGTGAGGGTCGAAAGCCTCTGACGCGTGCCATGGGCCCGTCAGCGACCTTGATTGCGGATCACCACGAAGCGCGCGGCCCTCGGCCTAGGCGATTCGTAACCGATGCGGTTACGAATCGCCATTAGGTGAGTGCTCAGACGCGACTCAGCGGACCTACTGGCCGGCGCCGTGGCGCGTAGCGCAACCGCGGAGACCTGGTCGCCACCGAAGCAGACCAGCACGGTCGACCGCAGTCTCACCGCAGTAGCCGACACAGATGATGCGGCGAAACTCTGCTGAAGAGGCTCGACTTGAAAGCGCTCGCCCTCGTCCTGGCGGTCATCGCCTTGATTGCGATTGCCGGAAGTCCCGTCGTGGGTCTTGCGGTCGGCATCGTGGTTGGGATCCTCGTCTTGCAGTTCGACGCGCTCACCGCGCGCGTTCGAGCGCTCGAGGCAAGCCTGGGTGCGGCACAAACGGGCCGAGCCCCATCCGTCGATGAGGCCGCCCCGCCGGCCCCGCCGCCCGCCATGGCACCGATCCCAGCACCGGCCCCCGCAGGTCCGCTCTACTGGGGCCAGCAGAAGGCAGAGCCCACCGAGCGCAGGGGGGAGGCGAGAAGCGGCTGGTGGAGCGACTGGAAGCTTCCCGCCCTCGGTGAGCTCGAGAGCCTCGTCGCCGGGCGTGGCCTGGCGATCGTTGGTGGGGTCGCGCTCACGCTCGGCATCCTCTTCTTCCTGGGCCTCGCCTTCAGCCGGGGCTGGATCGGGCCGGAGGAACGCGTCGTCATCGGTTTGGTGGCTGGAGCGCTGATCTTCGGACTGGGCGGCTGGATCCTGCTGCGCGGTCGCCAGATCGTTGCGCACGTGCTGGTTGCTGTTGGTCTTGCGGCGCTGACGGTGTCGCTCTTCGCGGCGACGCAGCTGTACGGATTCATTCCCGGTGAGCTGGGCGTCGGTGCAGCCCTGGCAGTCGCAGCCATCACGGCGCTGCTCGCCATCCGCGGCAACTCGCAGACGATCGCGGGGTTCGGGCTGGTGGCCGTGCTCGCCGCGCCACCGGTGATGGGCGCGTCGCCGACTCTGCTGACGATCGCCTTCCTGGGTGTTGCGCTGGCGGGCACGACGGCGATCGCGCTCTTCCGCTCGTGGCGTTGGCTGCCGCCGGTCGCCTTCCTGCTCGCCGCGCCGCAGTTCGCCAGCTACCTCCAGGGGTCACCGATGCTGGCGATCGCGCTCCCCGCCCTCGGCACCTTCTGGCTGCTGCATGCCCTCGCCGCCGGCGGTGAGGAGCTCCGCGTGCTACGAGGCCGGCTCAGCGAGACCTCGGCGACCCTGCTG
>JALYSK010000019.1 GCA_030854805.1 Chloroflexota bacterium
TCAATGATCCAGCTGCCGTCGACAGCGTGCGGGCATCGGTCATGGATCGGTGGGGCCGTCTGGACGGTCTCGTGCACGCCATCGCCTTCGCCCCGACCGATGCGCTGGGCGGCAACTTCATGCACACCCCGTGGGAGAGCGTGGCGACCGCCTTCCAGACCTCCGCATACTCGCTCAAGGCGCTCAGTGTCGGCATGCTGGAGCCAATGAAGGCGGCCGGTGGCGCCTCGGTGGTGAGCCTCGACTTCGACGGTCGATACGCCTGGCCGATCTACGACTGGATGGGCGTCTCAAAGGCGGGTTTGGAGGCGGTCACCCGCTACCTGGCTCGTGACCTGGGCGAGTTCGCGATCCGCGTCAATACGGTCTCCGCCGGCCCGATTCGCAGCATGGCCGGCAAGTCGATCCCCGGCTTCGACCAGATCGCCGATAAGTGGGTGAATCGGGCGCCGCTGGGCTGGTCCATGACCGATGCCACTCCTGTCGGCCAGATGGTCTGCCTCCTGTTGAGCGACCTCGCGCCGATGACCTCCGGCGAGCTGATCCACGTCGACGGTGGCTACCACGCCATGGGTACCGATATCCGCACCGGCTGATCCGTCCACCTTCACTCGCGATCTGGGCCGCCGGTCATACTCAAGCGCGATGAAATCGATCGGACAGCACTTCGACGAGTGGGCACCGAGCTACGACGCCGAGATCCGCGACATGGTGCCGCGCTACGAAGAGATCCACGATACGCTCATCTCACTGTTGAGCCTTCGACCGCCAGAGCGCGTGCTCGACCTTGGCGCGGGCACCGGCTACACGCTTCTCAGGGTCCTCGATGCTCTCCCCGAAACCCGTGTCACCGGACTCGACGTGTCCGGTGAGATGCTGTCGCGCGCAGCGCAGCGGCTCGCAGCCCACGAGGATCGGGTGGAGCTGCGCCAGAGCGACATCGTGGAGCCGGCGATCGAGGGAACGTACGACGCGATCCTCTCGGTGCTCGCCGTGCATCACCTGTGGTCCGATCAGAAGAGGCACCTCTTCGGCCGCATCTGGGAGCATGTCAGCCCGGGCGGCCTCTTCGTGGTGGCGGACTACTTTCGGCACGCCTCTGCACTGCTGCTGGAGCTCTACGAGCTTCCGGAGGCCGATCCCCACGAGGCGGCGCACGACCACCCCGACACCACGGCCGAGCACCTGACATGGCTCACGGCCGCGGGGTTCGATGCGGTGGATGTCGTCTGGAAATACGAGGACGTGGGCGTGCTGGTGGCCTGGAAGGCCAACCGCTAGGCGGCGAGCGCCCGCTCGAGGGCGAGCAGGCGCTCCTTGCGCCAGATCTTGCCCCCGTAGCCGCCCGGCCCACCGCCCTTCTCGATGACGCGGTGGCAGGGAATGAGGATCGCGATCCGATTTCGACCGTTCGCGCTGCCCACCGCCCGATGCGCGCCTGGCCGATCCACTCGGTGAGCGAGCTCCTGGTAGCTGACCGTCTGGCCGTAGGGGATCCCCAAGAGCTCGGTCCAGACGCGTTCGTCGAGCGCACTGCCGCGCGCCACGATCTCCGTCGTGAATTTGCGCAGCGTCCCGGCGAAATAGGCGTCCAGCTCGTCCTGCAGCCGGTGGAGCAGGGGATGATGTCCCGCCACCAGCGTCGCGCCGAATCGGCGGGCGACGATCGCGCGCTGAGTCGGCAGCATGCGCCGGTCGGTGAACTCCAGCAGGCAGATGCCCTCGTCGGTGGCTCCGGCCAGCATCGGCCCCAGGGGAGTCGTCAGCTCGGCGGTGACGACGATCGGAGCCGGCCGGCAGCGGAGACAGGGCCGGTAGCCGGCCGACAGCGCGGCGGCGGGGGCACTGAAGAGCTCGACATTGCGGGCGAGGGGCGCACGGGCCGGGCACCCGGAGCGGCAGAAGATGCCGGTGGTGCGGACGGCGGTGTACCGGGCGTCGGGGGAGCGCGCTTCAATCATGCCCACTGAACGTCGCATCCGGTCCTGGCGTGAGGCCGTCAGGCGTTCCCACCCTGCTGCGATTGCCACACCAGATAGATCGTAAATGGCGTGCTGCCCAGCAGCCGATCGCCCGCACGCAGCTCGATCCGGTGGCGACCCAGCTCCTCGATCCGCATCCCCTTGAGGTCGGCGACGATGTTTGCCGAGGTCGCATTCTCCGGAACGTCGATGCGCAGCTGGGGCGGGTGGTCCAGGATGCCGATCCCCTTTGGTGAGACCACCTGGAGCGTGAGCTCGTGCTCTCCCGGCTCGGCCTCGAGCACTGCGACGATGAAGCACCGGCCGTGCACGGCCGGCAGCTGGCCGACGTTGATCTGGCTGAAGATGCCGACCGCGCTGATCTTTCCGTCCTGCGCGGTGAGTGCGTAGTCGCAAAGCAGCAGGGTATGCAGCTCGATGCGCCGATCGACCATGGTCGAGTATATGTCGCTGGCCGAGACCGTCCGGCTCAGCCGTCACCCTCCAGGTACAGGTCAGGATCCAGCAGCCAGGCGATCTCGCCGGTGCCGGGTTCGGGCACTCCATAGAACTCGACGCAGGCCAGCCCGCCGGGCCGCAGCCGAACCGAGGCCGCGCCGGTCAACAGCGCCACCGCCGACGAGAGGTCCGGCTCGTGGCCCACGAAGAGGACCCGCCGCGCGTCGGGCACACGCGCCATGGCGCGGGCGAGGTTGCCCCACTCGGCGCCTGGAGCGAGCGTCTCGTCGAAGACTGGCGCCGGGGCCTCGAGGCCGGAGCGGAACAGCTCCGCAGTCTGCCGTGCCCGCACCAGCGGAGACGAGAGCACCAGGTCGGGACGAAGGTTCAAGCGCCGCCAGACGGGTATCGCTCCTCGCAGGGCGGCCACTCCCTCGGCGGTCAGCTCCCGCGCCTCATCGTCGACGGCCCTCTGCTCGCCGGCCTTCCCGTGGCGCAGGAAGTAGAGGATCACCTTAGGCTTGACGAATCCCGCCGCGCTCGCCCGGATGGCCGAGCGCCATGCCGCGCGTATGTCCGGTGCGGTCGACGATCAGGCGCGACGGCGCGGTGGCATCCGCTTTCGGGAGGGTGACCGATAGGACGCCGTTTCCGTAGGACAGGTTGGCGCGACTGGCGTCGACGGCGCACGGCAGGTCGACCGTTCGCTCGTACGGACCGTACGCCCACTCTCGCACGATGTAGGTGATGCGCTCCTGCCCGGCGCCGTGCTGCTGTGCGCGCAGCGTGAGCACGCCATCCGCGGTCACCTCGACGCTGATGTCCTCGGGGGCCACCCCGGGCATGGGCGTCACCACCATCAGCTCGCGGTCGTTCTCAAAGAGGTTGATCGGGACGGCTACGGCATCGGTCATGGATCGGCCTCCTCGTTCTGCCTGATCCTACCGCTTCGCGACCTCTGCCTCTAGAGTGCGGATGCCGAACGCGGAGCGCTTCCTGTGTTGCGTGCCTAGTCGGGGAAGGCCTCAGGCCCTCGCTCGCTGAGCTGGCGGGCATGTTCGGCGCCGTCCTCGGGCGGGATCCAGGAGTATGGGTAGCGATCGTCCTCCAGCTCCGATGCCTGCTTCGTGAGGTGCAGCGGGTGGAAGGTGTCGATCATCACCGCCAGCTCCTCCGTCGCCTCCTTCCCGATGCTCGCTTCAACGGTGCCCGGATGCGGCCCGTGGGGGATCCCGGCAGGGTGGACGGTGAACGATGCGATGTCGACACCTCTCCGGCTCATGAAATTGCCGGCGACGTAGTAGATCACCTCGTCGCTGTTGATATTCGAGTGGTTGTACGGCGCCGGGATGGAGAGCGGGTGGTAGTCGAACTTACGCGGCACGAAGCTGCAGATGACGTAGTTGCGCGGCTGGAAGGTGAGGTGCACCGGCGGCGGCTGGTGGACGCGTCCGGTGATCGGCTCGAAGTCGGAGATATTGAACGCAAAGGGCCAAAGGTGTCCGTCCCAGCCGACGACGTCGAACGGGTGGTGCCGGTAGTGGTACGCGGTGACCCGGCCGCGTGTCTTGACCTCGATCACGTAGTCGCCCTCGTCGAGCATCGGCGCCATCTCGGCCGGCGGCCTGATGTCGCGCTCGCAGTAGGGCGAGTGCTCGAGGAGCTGCCCGAAGTCGTTCCGGTAGCGCTTGGGCGGCACGATGCTGGACGGGGATTCGACCCACAGCATGCGCTGCGCGACGCCCTTATCCGGACGCAGCCGGAAAGTCGTGCCGATCGGTAGAACGAGGTAGTCGCCGGGGCCGTAGTCGATGGGTCCGAAGACGGTCTCGAGCGAGCCGCTCCCCTCGTGGACGAAGTACATCTCGTCGGCTTCGCCGTTGCGGTAGTAGCGCTCCATGCCCTGCGCAGGCCGGACCACGCCGAAAGTCACGTCCGCGTTGTAGAAGAGCGGGACGCGTCCGGTCACGCCGTCCCCGTTGGGCGCCACGGGGGCGGTGTTCACCAGCCGATGCCGATGCGGCCCTGACGCCTCGTCGGGGCTCTGCTCGATGGCGACGTCGCGCACCTTCTCGATCTGGTGCGTCTGGGTTGGCGGCGTGTGGTGGTAGAGGAGCGAGGCTCGACCCGTGAACCCCTCGACCCCGAACAGCTCTTCGGCGTACAGCCCGCCGTCATCCTTGCGGAACTGGGTATGCCGCTTGTGCGGCACGCTGCCGCGCTGCAGGTAGAACATCGCGTGCCATTCTATCGGTCCCCATCTGCCTCGACCGATGCCGCAGGCTGACTTGCAGCCCAGCGCAACTGTCGGCCAAGTTGGAGCCGATTCGGCGCGACCCACGAGGCTCGCGTCAGGCGCGCGTCAGCTCCGAGTGCCCGCCGCGGGGATAGACGATGAGAAGCCGCACCGGCTCGTCGCCGATCGTCTCCGCGTCGTGCGGCAGCGTCCCATCCAGCAGGACGTAGTCGCCGGGCCCGGCCTCGACCACGGACTCGCCCTGCGTGATGCGAAGCCGCCCCGAGAGCACCACGTGGTGCTCGTCGCCGGGATGCGCATGAAAGCCGGTGCGGCTCCCGCGGGGGATAACCCCCTCGAAGATCGCGATGTCCCGCGCGATGCCCCCGTCGACCTGGGTCAAACCTCCGGACGAGCCCGGCAGGTGTCGCTTCGGGCGCTCCGTGGCCCGAACCAGGCGCGGACCGATGCTCGTGTCGAGCAGGAACCAGGCGATCGGCACATCGAGTGCAGCAGCCAGCGCGGACAGCGTCTCCAGCGAGGGCGAGGCCTTGTCGTTCTCGACCTGGCTCAGGTAGCCGATGTTGAGCCCGGTCAGGTCGGCGACGGCCGATAGCGTCAAGCTGCGATCACGACGGCGACGGCGGATTTGCCCACCGACCAGCGGGCGCTTGCGCGAGGTGGCTGCCGATTCGGTCACAACGGCATTATGCCTTCACACAACAGGTATTGACAAGGGCCAACCCCCGTGGCATGATTTGGCCATCAACAAAAGCCGCTTGGCACTGGCCAAGATCTGAGAGAGGAACGGATCGACCATGAAGGTCGCAATCATCGGAGCAGGCAACGTCGGCAAGGCCCTCGGCACCTCTCTGACACGCGCCGGCCACGACGTCACGCTGGCCGCAAACAGCCCAGAGACCGCGCGAGCCGCAGCACAGGCGATCGGGGCCGGCTCGGCTGACGACGCCGCCAGCGCGGTGAAGGATGCAAAGATTGTCATCCTCGCCGCCCCGTATGCGGTCGGCGCGCAGGTCGCTGCGGAGATCGCGGATGGCACAATCGGTCGCACCGTGATCGACGTGAGCAACCCGCTGAGGCCCGACTACACCGGGCTCGCCACCGCCACCTCGGCGGCCGAGGAACTTCAGCAG
>JALYSK010000007.1 GCA_030854805.1 Chloroflexota bacterium
GCGCCCTGCTCCTCCTCGATCACGCCGAGCAGCTCGACGCGCGCCAGCGAGTCCATCCCCAGGTCGGAGCTCAACCTCGACATCGGTTTGACCGATGCGGGTGGCAGGTTGGCCACGGCCGCAACCAGGCCAATCAAGCCGTCCGCGCGGGTTGCACCGACCGCTGCCGCGGGTTGGCCCGGCCGCTCGGGCGGCTGCCCGCCGGCGTCCGGTTGGGTCAGGCTGTCGAGGACGAGTCGCTTCTTCACCTTCTGGGTGGGGGTGCGCGGAAAGTCATCGTCCGGCCAGATGGAGTGCGAACGGATCTGCTGGCTGCCCGTCAGCCGCACGTTCGCGTCACGCACGATCGACTCAGCCTCGTCCGGATGGGCGGTGAGGAGCACGGCGTGGACACGGAGCTCCCCATCGCGGTCCAGGCCAACCACCGCTGCGTCGCGCAGCCGCGGGTCGCTGGCCAGCACCGCCTCGATATCCTCGGGATAGACCTTGCTGCCGTCTGCGAGGGCCAGCATGTCCTTCTTCCGCCCGTGCAAGGTGAGCTGACCATCGGACCCCAGGCTGCCGAGGTCGCCGGTGTGGTACCAACCCCCGGGGTCGATCACCGCGCTGGTGGCGTCCGGGTCGTGCCAGTAGCCCGCAAACCGGCCGGGGCCGCGCACCCAGAGCTCGCCATCGGCAGCGACCTGCAGCTCGACCCCAGGAACCGGCTCGCCGACGGTGCCCATCCTGTTGTGACCCGGGCGCGTAAAGCTCACCACCGGGCTCATCTCGGTGGCGCCATACCCCTGCAGCACATCGACCCCCATCTCGCTCCATCGCCGCGCCAGGGCGACGTCCATGGCGGCGCCGCCGACCGCGATCGTGCGCAACCGGCCACCGAAGCCGCTCAGCACCGGTCGGAAGAGGAGCCTGCGAAGCGGCCTTGGCAGCCGTCGCGCCCAACCGTGCAGCCTCTCGAACGTGGCGCGTTTGCCAGACGCATCGACCCGCCGCTCGATCGCGTTGTCGAGCAGCTTCAGGCCCTGCGGAACGATCAGCAGCATGGTCGCGCGGAAGTCGCGGAAGGTGCGCATCAGGACCGCCGGCTGGCGGCTGACCGGATAGACGACGCTCGCCCCGGCCACCAGCGGAGCCAGGAACCCGGGCACCTGCTCGAAGAGGTGCGAGAGCGGCAGGACCGAGAGGAGGCGCTCGCCGGGCGCCATCGTGAAGACGTCGACCAGGACCTTCGCGTTGCTGACCAGGTTGCGGTGGCTGATCATCGCGCCCTTCGGTTCGCCGGTGGTGCCGGAGGTGAAGACGATCTCGGCGATGTCGTCCGGCTCGATGGGCGGCGCTGTGAGTGGCGCCACGGTCCGCGCCAGGTCTGGGAGCGGCTCGATGGGCAGCACCGGCAGGTCGAGCGCGCTGGCCGCCGCGAGCGTCTGGGTGGAGGCGAGCACGAGCTTCGGCGCCGTCCGCTCGACGATCTTTCGCGCGAGCTCGGCGGGGGTGCGCACATCGAGTGGGACCAGCACCGCACCGGCGTGTGCCGCCCCGAGGAAGGCGATCCCCCATTCGGGGCGATTGACCGCCCAGATGACGACCCGATCCCCCTTCTCGATTCCGACGCCGGCGAGCACTCCTGCGACGCGCGGAACAATCGCGGCGAGGTCGCGATACCGCCACTTCCGAGTGCGGAAGACCGGACGGATCAGCAGCGCGGGCCGGCGATCGAAGCGCCGTCCGGCTTCGGTGACCAGGTCGACCAGGGTTTCCAAGTGGGCTACCTCGGGCTCGGATCGAGGGCAATGGTGGCGGCGCCGCCCTGCGGCGCGACTGCGGTCGGCTCTAACCGGCGGCCCGTGCGACCAGGTCGCGCAGCGCGCCGCTCGGATCGCGCCGCCAGGGCGGATAGTGCGAGAAAGCGATCGTCTCGACGTCGAGGGCCGCGAGCCGCTCGACCGACGTGCGCGCCTCCACCATGTCGTGGCTGAAGAGTTCGCTGGCGAAGGTCAGGCTGCCCCGGATCACCTGCAGCACGTCGCCGGTGAAGAGGAGGCGGTCACGAGCCGCGTACAGGCACACGCTCCCCGGCGTGTGTCCGGGCGTGTGGATCACCTCGAGGCCACCCAACAGCGGCAGGATCTGGCCGTCGTGCAGGGGCGATGCCTCGCTGGGAGGTCGTGTCAGGTACTGGATCAGGTGTCCGCGACTGCGGCTCGCCATGACGTCGCGAATTCCCAGGCGCAGACCGTCGAGATCGGCTGGATGCATCATGACCTCGACTCCGTCGCGCGTCAGCTCTGCGACGCCGCCGATGTGGTCGGGGTGGCCATGGGTGCAGACGATCCGGTCCAGCTCGTCGATTGAGCGGCCGATGCGCGACACGTAGCGGGCGATCCTGCGCCGCGACCCGACCATCCCGGCGTCGATCAGGGTGAGCCGATCCTCCGTCAACAGGAAGGCATCGGCGCCCAGCATCTTGACCGCGTGGACCTCGGGGCTGATCTCCACTCCAGCGATGATACGGCGGCTAGCGAGCCTCCTCGGTCCGAAGGCGACGGTAGCTCTCATAGCGCTGCGGGGGGACATCGCCGAGCTCTACCGCCGCGCGCACGGCACAGCGTGGCTCGTGCAGATGACTACAGTCGTTGAAGGCGCAGCTCCCCAGGAACGGACGCATCTCCCGGAAGCACCAGGCCAGCTCCGAGGCCGGCAGTTCGAAGAGGCCGAGCTCGCGCAGCCCGGGCGTGTCGGCGACGTGTCCTCGCCTCGGACCTTCGACGGGATGCAGCTCGGCCGATGTGGTCGTATGGCGCCCCTTGTGAAGCGTCTCACTCACCTCCGCGGTGAGAATCCGCAGGCCCGGCTGCAGTGTGTTGAGGAGCGATGACTTGCCGACGCCCGACGGGCCGGTGATGACGCTGATCCGCCCCGCCAGGGTCTCTCGCAGCTCTTCGATCCCCTGGCCGGTCCGCGCGGAGGTGTAGATCACCGGATAGCTGAGCTCCTCGTAGAGCTCGAAGACCCTCTCCGCCTCCTTCGCGCCGACCAGCTCGACCTTGTTGGCGATCAGCAACGCGTCGATCTCGTTCTGCTCGGCGACCACCAGGAATCGGTCGATCAGTCGTGGATTCGGCGGTGGGTCAGCGCACGAGAAGACGATCAGCACCTGGTCGAGGTTGGCGACCAGGACGTCCTCGCGCCAGGTGCCGCGGGGCCCGGGCTGGCGGCGGCTGAACTTGCTGGCGCGCGGCTCGACCGCCTCGATGATCCCGGTTCCGTCGGGCAGGGCTGTGAGCGAGACGCGGTCGCCAATCACGGCCAGCTCGCTTGCCTGTCGCTCTCTTCTGATTCGCCCGCGCAGGCGACACTCGATCAGGCCCTGCGGAGTGTCGACCGTATAGAAGCTGCTTCGCGCACGCAGCACCATCCCACTCAGCCGCGCGCCGACCTCCGTCTCGCTCCGCTCAGCCAAGGGCGCCGATCGCACTGCCGTAGATCGTCTCGTCGCGGTGCTCGACCCCCGATCCGCGCCGCATGCGCCCATCCCACGGCTCGATGCTTGCCCCGATCTCCTCCAGCCACCCGATTCCTGCGACGTTCTCGCCCGGCAGCTGCGCGCCGATCGGCTCGACCCGCGGTGCGAGCGGCGCCGCCCTGGCAAGGAGAGCTCCTGCAACGCTCGGCTTGTCCGCCACGAAGGGGCCAAGGCGAGTGCCGTCCGGGCGGAGGACCGCGTACCCCGCGATCGCGCCTCCGCGGGAGGCGATCAGGACCGGCCGCTCAGGGTCGGCGAGCGCCGCCGCGAGAATCGGGGAGCGGTCTGCGCCGAAGCGCGGCGCGTCGTACGCTGCAAGCCGCTCGAGATCGCCGGGCGCAGCGAGCTCGGTGACGACGCCGTCCGAGTCCAGCGCGTCCGCGATTTTGCGCGGGATGCTCGCAGCCACGCTCGGCCCGCTGAGCTCGAAGCCGTAGTGCTCATAGAGCCGCTGGCCATCCGCCGTTGCGTAGAGCTCGAGCTGCGTGCAGCCGCGCTCCTCGAGAAAAGCGAGAACCGCCTGCAGGACCGTCCTGCCCAGACGGCGGCCGCGATGAGGGGCCGCGACCACCATGTTGCCGACCACGCCCAGGCGGCCATACGCGATCCCCGAACCGATCGCGATCACCTCGCCGCGCTCCTCGACGACATAGATCCGCGCGTGGGGCGGGCGCATGGCGTCGAGAAGGGCCCAGCCGTACACGTTCCAGCCAACCGAGCGGCGCAGCGCGGCGATCGCCACGAGATCGGCCTCCGTGGCGACGCGAATCGACTCCATCGCCGGAGTGTATGACGACGCGCGGCGGGTAGCATGGCCATCGGTATGGACGATATTGCCCGACGCTACCTGCTGCTCGCGCTCCGCCTCGACCGGCTCGGGAGTGGACTGCTGACCGCGTATCTCGGTCCGGCGGAGCTGGCCGAAGTGGTCGCGGGCGAGCGGCCGACCTCAGCCCGCGAGCTGCATGACGAGGCGCTGACCCTGCACGAGAGGGTCGCTGATCAACCGGCCGGCTCCGCGGTCGACGGCACGCGGGCCGCGTGGCTGGGGGCGCAGCTGACCGCGCTGAGCGCGGCGGCGCGAATCCGTGCAGGCGACGAG
>JALYSK010000017.1 GCA_030854805.1 Chloroflexota bacterium
ACATCGAACCAGGCACCTTCGACGCCATCGGTCAACACCAGGATCGGTCCGGACCCGATCGCGGAGCGCAACGCCGCCAGCTGGGCCTGGGGATGCGATGCGTCGGCCAGCAGGTCCTCTCGCGATGCGACCAGAACAGCCAGCTGGGCGAGCGCGGCGACCAGCTCCCGCGGCAGGCCGCTCAACGGCAAGGGTCTGACCACCTTCCCCGCCTCCAGGAGGCGCAGCCAGCCCTGCAGGATCGCGGCTCGCAGCGGGCGCCATGCGTTTCCAGCGCTGGTCGTCAGCGTCGCGGCGCCGATCTCGCCGGCCACCGGGGCAAGCAGCACGGCGGCCGGACGCAGCGCATCGACCTGCTCCGCGGAGAGGGTGAGCGGCGCGCCAGCGGCCTCGAAGGTGAGGATCCGGCCAGCCCGCGTCTCGCGGTGGCCGAAACCGATCGTCGTCGCTGCGTCCTGGTGCAAGAGCTGTCCCGAGGCGGCGATCTCTGCCAGGCCGGTCAGCGCATCGGGCTCCGAGTCGGCCGCGGTGAGAGCAGCAAGGCGCAGGCCTGCATGCACTGCCGCGCGGGTGGCGTGCAGCACCGAGCCTCCGGCGGCGCTCCGCTGCCCGAAGTGGTCGACCGTCAGCCCGCCCACGATGAGCAGGTCGAGGAGCGGCGGTCCGCTCAGCATCCGTCTATCATCGGTCTCGACCATGCAACTCTTCTTCTACGAGCTCCACGAAGGGGCCACCGACCTGCTGACCGACGCTCTGCTGGTGACCGAGCGCGAGCGCTCGCCCGAGGAGTTCGCGGCGGCCGTGCTGGCGGCGCGCCAGGCGGTGATCGACACCTTCGAGGAGGACACGCTGGTGGAGGCGATCGCTCGCGAGCTCGAACGGAGCCACGAGTTCATGTATGTCAGCGACGAGAAGCTCACCGCCTCCATGAGCGTCGGCATGACCGAGCAGGAGACCTTCCTGGTCGAGCAGAGCAATGAGTTTCGCTCGATTATCGCGGAGGTCGAGCACTCATAGTCAGCGCGCGACGTTGAACAGAACCTGGATCACATCCCCGTCGCGCACCGCGTAGGCCTTACCCTCGGAGCGCAGGAGCCCGCGCTTGCGTGCTTCCGCCATGCTGCCGCACGCGAGCAGGTCGGCGTGGCTGACCACCTCGGCGCGGATGAAGCCGCGCGCAAGATCGCTGTGAATGGCTGCGGCGGCCTCGACCGCGGAGTCGCCGCGATGGATCGTCCAGGCCCGGCACTCGTCCTCGCCCCCGGTGAAGAAGCTGAGCAGGCCGAGCAGGTCATAGGTGAGCCTGATCACGCGACCGCGCGATGGCTCCGCGATCCCCAGGTCATCCATGAAGATCCGCGCATCGTCGTCGGCGAGCTCACCCAGCTCGGCCTCGATCTTGCCGGCGAGCGCAGCGACGTCGCTCTGACGGTGCGGGTAGCGCGTTGCTCCCTCCGTCTCGAGGGTGGGCACGTCGGGGAGCCGCCGCTCGTCAATGTTGAGCACCACCAGCACCGGCTTCTGGCTCAGTAGCCGATACCCGCGCAGCAGCCGCTCATCGTCGGCGCTCAGCTCCAGGTCGCGCAACGCATGGCCCTCGGCCAGGTGCGGCTCGATGCGTCCCAGCAGCTCCTCCTCGAGCGCGTTCTGCTCACGTTCGCTCGGTGAGCCGTGCTGGCCGGAGGCGCGCAGCTTCTCGAGCCGCTTCTGAACCACGGTCAGGTCGGCGACCACGAACTCGAGGTCGAGCTCATCAATGTCGCGCCATGGCTCCGCCGCCAACGCGGCAGTCGGGTCATCGAAGGCGCGGGCGACATGGAGCAGCGCATCGGCATTGCGAATGAGGGCAAGGAGGTCGGGTGACACGGTCCCCTCGCGGGTCGCGCCGGCGGGAATCGCCACGTCGACGTAGGTGACGTCGGCGGGCGTCGTCTTGCGCGGGCTGAAGAGCGCGGAGAGCGCGTCGAGGCGGTCATCGGGCACCTTCACCACCCCCAAATTCGGGGCCGCGTGGCCCCCCGAGAAGGTCCCGGTCTCTGCGCGCCCTCCGGTCAGCGCGTTGAAGACTGTCGTCTTGCCGCTTCCCGGCAGGCCGACCAGGGTCACCTGCATGCGGTCAGTACCCGGCCTCGAGGTCGACCACGTTCTCGAGCGGCTCCCCCGCCACGTATCGCTCCAGGTTGCTGACGAAGAGACCAATGCTGCGCTCGAGTACCCGGTTACTGGACCAGCTGGTGTGCGGGGTGATGATCAGGTTCGGCGTGTCGTAGAGCGAGGAATCGGGGGGCACCGGCTCTTCCGTGAAAACGTCCAGCACGGCTCCGCCGATCCAGCCCGACTCGAGCGCGCGTCGCAGCGCGATCTCGTCGATCAGTCGCCCGCGGGAGATGTTGAACAGGTACGCGTCCTCGCGCATCTCCTGCAGCTCGTGGGCGCCGATGAGGCCATTCGTCTGCTCGGTGAGCGGCGCGGCCACGACCACCACATCGGAGGCGCGGAGCAGCTCATCGAGCCTGTCAAGGGCCAACAGCTCGACGTTCGGCGCGTCGCCCGCCCCGTGCTCGGGATGTCGCCGCGTCGCAAGGATGCGCGTGCCGAATGGCGCCAGCAGCCGGGCGATCTCGTGGCCGATGCTGCCGAACCCGACGATCCCGATCGTCAGATCGCTCAGCTCGCGACCGCGCAGTGGCTGCCAGGTGCGTTCGCGCTGCAGCTCGAGGAGCTGCGGCAGGCGGCGCGCCACGGCCAGCAACATCATCACCACGTACTCGGCGATGGGCGCAGAGAAGACGCCACGGGCATTCGTCACGGTCAGGCCCCGCGCGCGGGCGAGGGGCGTGACGACCTTGTCGACGCCGGCCGAGAATGAGTGCAGCCAGCGCAGCTCTGGCGCGTTGCCGATCAGGTGATCCAGAGCCGCCGCGCTCATGCCTCCGCGCAGCAGCACCTCGGCCTGCTCGAGCGTGGCCGCGTCGCCATGCACACGCCCCTCGGCGGTAACCGGAACGTAGCGCACGCCCGGCACAGCCTCGATGCGCGCGATCTGGTCGGGTGGCAACGGAATCCCGAATACCGGAGTGGCGAGGACGGTGATCTCGCCCCCGCTCAGTGCTCGTCCCCTTCAATGCGAGCGACCCAGCGCGCGGGATCGGCGATCTCTTCGAGGGTGGGCAGCCGGTCAGCGCTCTCCCAGACCCTGTTCAGGAATCCTCGATCGCGCTCGGCGATCACCGCCTTCACGAAGCGCTCGCCGGCCAGGTACTGCTCCATCTTCAGGTCGAGGCCGGTAATCCGCATGATCGCGCGCTCGACCGCGCCGCGTCGCTCATTGCGCCGCTCGAAGCGCTCGTGGAGCTGCGCGAACCCCGGCAGCAGCCGCTCCCCGGCCGCATGCATAACGTGGTTCGAGTACCCCTCCAGCACTGACATGAGGGCCTGCGTCCGACGGAAGGAGCCCAGCTGCTCCGGGCTCATTATCCGCTCCAGCCAGTGGCCCTTGGCCCCGGGCCCCGCAGCGAGGGCGTCACGCAGACGACCCAGCAGGCCGCCCGAGTCGGTCGCGAACTGCTCGACCGATTCGCTCACCAGCCGGGCGAAGTGGTCGCGCAGCCACGGATAGGCCTCGAACTCGAAGGCGTGCGTCGCCTCGTGTAGCGCGATAAAGGTTCGGAACTCGTCGAGCGGGACGCGGAGGGCGGCTGCGCTGGCAACGATGTTCTGCTCGACAAAATTCAGGCGGCCGCGCGTGGCCGGGCCCGCGGCGAGCAGGCTGACGTCGTACTGGCCGAGCACCTTGCGAGCAAGGAAGGCCATGAGAAAGCCGAGCTGCTGGTTGCCGATCGATCGGTTGACGATGCGCGACAGGGCTCGCCCAGGGCTATCAGGCCCGCTCTGCGCCTGGGCGAGGATCTCCTCGACCCTCGCGAAGAGCTGCTGGAAGGTGGCCAGGTTGAGATCGACCCACTCCAGCCGATCGATCACCGCCGGCACCTCGAGTGCGCGCGGCAGCTGAGCGCCGATCTCCTCCGCGACCGCCGGCTCGATCCGCAGCAGGGTCTCGCGATAGAACGCGTCGGCCTGCTGGCGTTGCGCCGCCGGGATCGGAACGGCATCCTCGCCGAGCCGCCGGCGCGCGATCTGGCGGACCGCTTCCCAGTCGATCAGCCGCGTGCCGGCGCGCCGCATGATCTCGCGCTGGGCGACCGCGGCCCCCACGGCAGCCAGGCTGCCGACCACGATACCCATGCCGATCCGGCCGCTGTTGCGTGACATGCGGTCAGTCTACGGCAGGACCGCCTGGACTGAGGTCGCCTCGACCCGGGGCAGGTCGGCGCCAAAGACCCGGGAGGCGACCGTCGTGAAGGCGACCACGTCGCCGGTCGTCACGATGCGGTTGGTAGGCTCACGCCCCGGCGAGCGCGCGCCGAGCGCGTCGAGCAGATCCTCCGTGGCCAGGGCGGCGGTGAAGGCGGAATCGACCACGCTGACGGCTGGCCCCGCCAGCCGCTCGATGAGCGGGCGAAGGAGCGGATAGTGCGTGCAGCCGAGCAGCAGCGTGTCGATCTGGGCATCGGTCGCGAACAGGTCGCCCAGGTAGCCGCCGACCGCCTTCTCGGCGACGGGGCCTTCGAGCGTGCCGGCCTCGACCAGGGGCACCAGGCCCGGGCAGGCCTGCTGCGCGACGCGGGTACGCGGATCCGCCTCTCCGATCGCTCGCAGATAAGCGCCCGACGCCACGGTGCCGACGGTGGCGATCACCCCGACGTGGCGGGTCCGCGTCGCGGCGGCCACCGCCACGGCTCCAGGCCGCACGACGCCGAGGACCGGCACTGCCGCCAGCTCGCGGACGAGGTCGAGGGCCTGAGCGGTCGCCGTGTTGCAGGCGAGGAGCAGGAGCTTCACGTCCTGGTCGAGCAGCCAGCCGACGCACTCCGCCGTGAAGCGGCGCACCTCCTCGGGCGAGCGCGGGCCGTACGGCGTGCGCGCGTTGTCGCCCAGGTAGATGGTCGACTCGGCGGGCAGCCGGCGCCGCAGCTCGGAGAGGACCGTCAGCCCGCCGACACCCGAGTCGAAGACCCCGATCGGCCGTGCGTCTGCCGCGCGACGCACGTCAGCGCCGAGCGAGTAGAGGACTTCTGCCGCGCAGTTGCGAGGTGAGCGCATCGGCGATGCGCTGGACGCCCACGGAGATGGGTGCCTGCGGGCTCGAGCTGACGAAGGCGATCCCCTCGTTGTTCGCCGCCAGCACCAGGCGCCCATCGGAGACGAGCTCGAAATTGATGCTGGCGCCCAGCGTCTCCTCCAGGTCGGCCTTGTCGAATCCGCCGGAGGCATCGGACCGGTTGAGGACGGTGAGCAGCTTGTGGGGCGGGTACCCGATCGCGGCGAACGTCTCAGCCGACATCGCCAGGCTGCGGATGGCCATCGAATCGTAGGTGAGGATCTGCAGGATCAGATCGGATGCATCGAGGAAGACGAGCACGTCCTCAGAGAGTGAGGCGCGCGTATCGACGATCACGAACTCGTAGAGCTGCCGGAGGATGCTGAGCGCCTTCTCGATATCGCGTGTGGTGACCATCTCGGCCATCTCTACCCGCGGCGGGGCGAGCAGGATGTCGATCCCCGACGGATCGCGCCAGGCGATCTCGGCGACGTCCGATTCACGTATCCGATCCGTGGGCAGGTTTACGATCGACGGGGCGACGGCAGGCACGCGCAGCAGACCGCGCAGGTCGCTGAACTGGAGCGAGCCGTCGACCAGGCAGACCCGATGCTGCTGTCCCAGCGCGACCGCAAGGTTGTAGGCGATCGTGGTGCGCCCCACCCCACCCTTCGGCGAGAAGAGCGTCACCACCAGCGATCCGGTGCGCGCCGACTCGATCGCCCGATCCTCGGCTACCTTGCGGATCATGGTCGTCAGGTCGAATCCTGAGAACGGCATCTTCAGGACCGCATCGATCCCACGCTGCGCGTCCTCACGCACAGGGTTCTGCGGAACGGTGAGCATGATGAGGCCGACCTCCGGCCGGGCGCCCCGAATCCCTTGGACCACCTGGGCGCCGCTTACGCGTCCCTGCAGAAGCGCGTCGACGATCACGACGTCGGGCTTGAGCTCACCGACCGCGCCGACCGCGCGATCGCCGGCCGTGACGACGTCGAGCATCTTGATCTGAGACTGGGCGTTGAGAAGCGAACGGACGTGGGACGCCACCTGCGGGACATCCTCGATCAGCAGAAGCCGAATCTGTTCAGCTGGCATCGCCACTCCTCACGGTGGTCAGCGTCCGCACCTGGGCAGCGCGGTGGGCGACCACGATGCATCGCTCACTCTCGCGGTCGAGCGGCTCGAGATCATGTGACCCGAAGGTCGCTTCGACCTCCAACCCAACGTCGCCCAGGAGCCGCTCCAGGCCCTCTGGAGAGGGATACCAGAGCCGGTAGCTCGCCGGAAGCCGCGATATCGTACCATCGGGCTGGCGCACGTCGACGATCGTCGAGAAGAGCACGCGCAGCCCTTCGGGAGCCTCGTGGCGCACGAGTTCGCTGCGTCGCTCCACGTCGCGGCCGTTCAGTTGCTTGCGCCAGTCGAGCGAGAGCGGCAGATCGTGGGTCGGCAGCCCTCCCGGCCCAACCCCGTCCACGATGAGCCTCCCCGCGGGGGTGAGCAGGCGCGCGGCGCGATCGAGGGCTCGAAGCCCCTCCTCCGGGCCATCGAGATGCGAAAGCACGCCGGCCAGCACCGCCACTGCGAATCGGTCGTGCCGGTCAACCAGCCTGACGTCGGCGCGCAACAGCTCAATGCGCTCAGCCTCCGCCGCGGCGCGCAGCGACGGGTCTGACGCGAGCCTCTCGGCGGCGCGCTCCAGCAAGGCGGCCGAGCCGTCGACGCCCAGGATGCGCGTCGCGCCGCCGGCAAGGAACGGGGCGAAGAGGCGCCCGGAGCCGCAGCCCAGGTC
>JALYSK010000026.1 GCA_030854805.1 Chloroflexota bacterium
CTGTGGCGCTGGTCCTCGCCTCGCGGCGGACGGGCGTTACCCGCGAACCTGCTCTATGGAGCTCGGACTTTCCTCGGACGCCGCCTTTCGGCGCTCGCGTCCGCGACCGTCCGGCCGCCTCCAGGGAGAACCATTGTAGCGCATTCGAACATCTGTTCGGAACCATCGCGTGCAGGGCCGGCAACGGCTGAATCGTCAGCCTCGCGGCTGGTCGATGGCGACGTTGCTCAGGCGGTCGGCCTCCTTGTTCAGCTCACGGGGGACATGGCCTACCGTGTACCCATCGAGCCGAGCCAGCATCTCCATCACCCGAGCGTGGATCGGCTTCAGATCAGGATGCTTGACCCGATATCTGCCACTGATCTGGCGGGCGACCAGCTCGGAGTCCATGCGCAGGTCGACCTGCCTGGCGCCAAGGCGCAACGCCTCGGCCAGGGCGAGCTCGACCGCCGTCCACTCCGCGTAGTTGTTGGTGCGGATCCCCAGGAAGCAAGCGATCTCGGCGGCGATCTTTCCGGAGGAAGCGTCCCGCAGCACGGCGCCAGCGCCGGCCGGGCCGGGGTTGCCGCGCGCTGCTCCATCGGTATAGATCACGAGCCGGGTCACGGCGTCCGACGGCGAGCCCACTACCCGGTTCGCTGTCGCTGGATCTCGTCGGTGACCTCGAGGATCGCGCCCGTGATATTGATCCCGCGCGGGCAGGCCTCGACGCAGTTGAACACCGTGCGGCAGCGCCAGACGCCGTCCGCATCGGCCATGATCTCGAGCCGCTCCGCTCCCGCGCGATCACGCGAGTCGAAGATGAAACGATGGGCGTTGACGATCGACGCGGGCCCGACGTAGTCGGGGTTCGTCCAGAAGACCGGGCAGGCGGTCGTGCAGGCGGCGCACAGAATGCACTTGGTCGTATCGTCGAAGCGCTCCCGCTCCTCCGGCGATTGGCGGCGCTCTCTCCCGTCCGCGGGAATCTCATCGTTCACCAGGAAGGGCATCACCTGCTTGTATTTGTCCCAGAAGCCATCCATGTCGACCAGCAGATCCTTGACGAGGGGCATGCCGCGAATCGCCTCGACCGTGATATGGCTCCCGGCATCCCTGACGAGGTACTCGCAGGCGAGCCGGTTGCGCCCGTTGATCAGCATCGCGTCCGATCCGCAGACGCCGTGCGCGCACGACCGGCGGAAGGTGAGGGTGCCGTCCTGGAACCACTTCACCTGGTGGAGAAGGTCAAGCACGCGGTCGGTCGGCTCGGCCCGGACCTGGTACTCCTCCCAGTGCGGCTCCTCATCGCCCTCCGGATTGAAGCGACGGATGCGGAGCTGGACCCGCATCAGTAGGTCCTCGCCTTGGGCTGGAACTTCGTGATCGTGACCGGCTTGTAGGCAAGGTGCCTCGCGCCGTCGGGACCGCGCCGGATGAGGGTGTGCTTGAGCCATTGCCGATCATCGCGCTCGGGATAGTCCTCGCGCGCATGCCCGCCGCGGGTCTCGGTGCGGGCGATCGCCGACTCGACGGTCGCTTCCGCGCAATCGAGCAGAAAGCCCAGCTCCATCGCCTCGCCGAGATCGGTGTTGTAGCGGCAGCCCTTGTCTTCGACCCTCAAGTAGCGGCTCCGCTCCTGAAGCGCCGCCACCTCGGCCCGGCACTCCTCGAGCAACGCGCCGGTGCGATAGACCCCGCACTTGGCGAACATCACCTCCTGCAGCTCGCTGCGGATCACGGCCGGACGCTCGCGCCCGCGGCTGGCAAGCAGTCCGCTGACCCATTCCGTGACCGATGCCTCCGCCGGCCGATCGGGCCGAGGGCGGGCGGCCCCCCTCAGGTCCTCGGCCATGGCAATCCCCGCCCGTCGCCCGAAGACAAGGATGTCGAGCAGCGAATTGGTGCCAAGGCGATTCGCACCGTGCACGCTGACGCAGGCGCATTCGCCTGCCGCATAGAAGCCGGGCACCACGCGACCCTTCTCATCGGCCAGCACGCGACCATCGATCTCGGTCGGGATCCCACCCATTGCGTAATGGGCGGTCGGCTGAATCGGGACCAGCTCAGTGAGCGGCTCGATGCCGAAGTAGGTGCGGATGAAGCCGGCCATGTCAGGGAGCTTGGTGTTGAGCACCTCCGCACCCAGATGGCGGACGTCGAGGTGGACATAGTCGTCCCCATCGATCCCCCGTCCGGCGGCGATCTCCTGGTAGATGCTGCGGCTGACCACGTCGCGCGAGGCGAGGTCCTTCATTGTCGGCGCGTAGCGCTCCATGAAGCGCTCGCCGTCGCCGTTCACCAGGAAGCCGCCCTCGCCACGCATCGCTTCAGAGAGAAGGAAGCCGAGCTTGTACATGCCGGTCGGATGGAACTGGTAGAACTCCATGTCCTCGAGCGGCAGTCCTCGCCGGTACGTGATCGCGACGCCATCTCCGGTGAGCGTGTGGGCGTTCGACGTGACCTTGAAGATCTTGCCGAAGCCTCCGGTCGCAAACAGGACTGCCCTGGCCCGAAAGGCATGCAGCTCGCTGGTCGCCAGCTGCAGCGCGATCACCCCGCTCACCGGTCCCTGCTGGCCCTCGGGCATGGCCAGCTCAAGGACCTGGTACTCGTCGAAGAAGGTGACCTCGCGACGGATGCATTGCTGGTAGAGGGTCTGGAGGATGGCATGACCCGTCCGGTCGGCGGCGAAACACGAGCGGCGCACGGGCGCCTCGCCCTCGTTCCGGGTGTGGCCGCCGAAGCGCCTCTGGTCAATCAGGCCCTCGGGCGTCCGGTTGAACGGGAGCCCCAGGTGCTCGAGGTTGATGATCGTCTCGATCGCGTCGTGGCACATCACCTCGGCGGCGTCCTGATCGACCAGGTAGTCGCCGCCCTTGACGGTGTCGAACCAGTGCCATTCCCAATGGTCTTCCTCCGTGTTGCCGAGCGCGGCGCAGACTCCGCCCTGGGCGGCACCGGTGTGGGAGCGCGTGGGGTAGAGCTTGCTGATCACGCCGACCCTCGCCTCGCTGCCGAGGTCGCGCTTCAGCTCGAGAGCGGCGTACAGCCCGGCGCCGCCGGCGCCTACGACCACGGCGTCGAGCTCGTGCACGCGCATGGCGGGAATCACGAGAAGGGTCCGACCCTGGGTGCCGTAGCGGGGTTGAACGTGAGGATCACGATCATGCCGGCCAACAGCCAGATGACGGTGGTGGCCACCAGGAGACCGATCATCCCGGCCCTGATCGGTTTGTGCGTGACGTAGTCCCCGATCACGATGCGCGCACCGTTGACGCCGTGCACCATCGCGAGCAGGAGCAAGAGGAAGTCGTAGATGCGCCAGAAGGGACTCCCCCAGCGGCTGCTCACGAAGGCGAAGTTGATCTCCTGCCCGGTCAGCTGCACCAGCACATGCATGATGAACATGTGGCCGAGCACCAGCACGATGAGCGCCAGACCGCTGATGCGCATGAAGTACCACCAGAAGCGCTCACGACCTGGCGCCGGACGAGGCCGCGCGGCCCGCGACGGGTTGGCGAGGTAGACGGTGCGCGCCGGGCTCACGCCGGACCCCAGGGCGCGTACGGGGTGATCATGATGACGCCGATCGGGATCATTGAGAGCACGGTCGCGGTGATCACTCCGTACGTGAGCGGCCGGTAGTAGACCGTGGTGCGTGGCCAGAAGTCCATCACGATCACGCGCAGCCCGTTGAGCGAGTGGTAGATGACCGCGGACATCAGCAGGATCTCGCCCAGCCGCGCCGGGAGGTTGTGATAGAACCCCTGGGTGAAGTCGTACACCTCCGGGCCGAGTGCCACCGTCGCGGTCTCGACCACATGCGCGAAGAGGAAGACGATGACGCCGATGCCCGACAGGCGGTGGCCCATCCAGGCCAGCTGCGCCCACGAGATCTGGTAGCCGAACATCTCCCTGGCGCTGAGCCTCCCACTTCTGGCCGATGGACACCGCCGCACAGACGATCTGGTTCTCGGGGCCGGGGCCGATTCTAGCGCAGCGGGCGTCTCACCCTTGCACCCTCCCGAGGAGCGCCTCGCGCGTCGTATCGTCGCGCATCGGCTTAGGAGCGCAGCCGGGCTGCGACGGCTGCGCCGAACTCCGACGTGCCCGCCCTGCCGCCCAGGTCGTGGGTGACGGTGGTGCCCTCGGCGATCACCGCGCGTACAGCCGATTCGAGCGCGTAGGCGGCGTCGATCTCGCCGAGGTGTCGAAGCATGAGTGCCCCCGAGAGGATCAGGGCGGTCGGGTTTGCCCTGTTCTGGCCCGCGTACTTGGGAGCCGAGCCGTGGACCGGCTCGAAGACCGCCGCCTTCTCGCCGATGTTGGCGCCGGGCGCCACCCCGAGACCGCCCACCAGGCCCGCGGCGAGGTCACTCACGATGTCGCCGTAGAGGTTCGGCAGTACCAGGACGTCGTACAGCTCAGGCTTCTGGACGAGCTGCATGCACATGTTGTCGACGATCCGGTCCTCGAAGCCGATCCGTCCCTGGTACTCCGCCGCGACCTGCTGGCAGCTCTCCAGAAAGAGGCCGTCGGAGAGCTTCATGATGTTCGCCTTGTGCACGGCAGTCACCCTGCGCCGCCCGTTGTGAACCGCGTACTCGAAGGCGCAGCGCGCGATCCGCTGACTGGCGCCGCGCGTGATGATCTTGATGCTCTCCGCGGCGTCGGGCCCAACCCGGTGCTCGATCCCCGCGTACAGGTCCTCGGTGTTCTCGCGGACAATGATCAGGTCGACGTTGTCGTAGCGGCTCGCAACCCCCTTCATGCTGCGCGCCGGCCGGACGTTGGCATACAGCTCCAGCGCCTGGCGGAGGGCGACATTCACGGATCGGAACCCGCCGCCGACAGGGGTGGTGATCGGTCCCTTGAGGGCAATCCCGTTGCGGCGAATGCTCTCGATGACGCGGTCCGGTAGCGGCGTCCCTTCGCTGGCGATCGTCGCTTCGCCGGCCTCCTGGATATCCCAATCGAAGCCGATCCCCGTCGCCTCAAGGACCCCGACGGTGGCGTCGGCAAGCTCCGGGCCGATCCCATCTCCGCGGATCAGCGTGACCGCATAGCTCACCCGTCATCCTCTGCGCTGTCGCCGGTCAAAGCGCCGGCGGTGCGCCGTTGAGTCTACCCGTCCGACGGTCTGTCGCATCGGGGCGCGGGTACAATCGGTCGATTCCCAAGCGGTCGCTGGCCACGCCCGAGGGTGCGCGGCCACGCGGCAGCGCGCACAAGGAGAGCGAGTGAAGCTCCAGGAGCACCGAAGCAAGGAGATCCTCGCGCGCTACGGCGTCCCGCTGCAGGCTGGCCAGATCGCCCGGACGCCGGAGCAGGCCCGGGCCGCCGCACGGGAGCTCGGCGGGCGGGTCGTGGTCAAGGCCCAGGTGCTTGCCGGCGGCCGCGGCAAGGCCGGCGGGGTGAGGGTCGCTGCTGATCCGGATGAAGCGGAGAAGCACGCTCGCCAGATCCTCGGGATGCAGATCAAGGGCAGCACCGTTCGGACCCTGCTCGTGGCGCCGGCGGTGGAGATCGCGCACGAGTACTACCTCGCGTTGATTCTCGACCGAGCAGCGAAGGCGATCACCGTCATCGCCAGCGCGGAGGGCGGGGTCGAGATCGAGGAGACCGCGAAGACGAGCCCGGATGCGATCCTGCGTCTCCCTCTGCACCCTCTCATCGGCCTGCAGGAGCATGAGGTGCGACGGGTCGCCTACTTTCTGGGGATTCCGACCGAGCTGCGCAAGGAGTTCGGATCGGTCATGCGAGGGCTGTACCAGGCCTTTGTTGAGTCCGACGCCGACCTCGCCGAGATCAACCCCCTGGCGGTGACCGTTGCCGGTGCCCTCCTGGCCCTCGACGCGAAGATCGTGCTCGATGAGTCGGGGCTCTACCGTCATCCGGAGCTCGAGGGGCTGCGCGACCTGGCGGAGGAGGAGCCCTCAGAGATCGCGGCGCGGGCGGCCGGGATCAACTTCATCAAGCTCGACGGCACGATCGGCTGCATGGTCAACGGTGCGGGCCTGGCGATGACCACCATGGATCTCGTCAAGCTGGCCGGAGGGGAGCCGGCGAACTTCCTGGACATCGGCGGCGGGGCAAAGGCGGAGCGGGTGGCGGCCGCGTTCCGAATCATTCTGGACGATCCGAACGTCAAGGCCATCCTGGTCAATATCTTCGGCGGGATCACCCGCGGGGACGAGGTCGCGCACGGGATCGTCGAGGCCCGCGCGTCGCTCAGCCGCCAGGTACCGATGGTGGTGCGGATCGTTGGCACCAATGCCGAAGAGGCGCAGCCAATCCTGGCGCAGGCGAAGCTGATCACGGCGGACTCGCTCGACGACGCGGCCGCGCGAGCGGTAGCCGCGGCATCCGGATCGCCCGCGTGAGCGTCTTGATCAACCGCGGGACCCGGCTCCTGGTGCAGGGGATCACCGGGCGCGAGGGCGAATTCCACTCCGGGGCGATGCTCGAGTACGGCACCAATATCGTCGCCGGCGTCACGCCGGGTAAGGGTGGTCAGCGGGCGCTCGACGACCGCGTGCCGGTCTTCAACACGGTCGCCGAGGCGGTCGCCGAAAGCGGCGCCAACGCCTCCTGCATCTTCGTGCCTGCTCCGTTTGCGCCGGACGCCATGCTCGAGGCGGCATCGGCCGGCATCCCGCTCATCTTCTGCATCACCGAGGGGATCCCGGCGCTTGACATGGTGCGGGTTTACCACGTCCTTCACGAGGCGGGGACCCGGCTGATCGGCCCAAACTGCCCCGGCGCAACGACGGTGGGCGAGGCGAAGGTCGGCATCATCCCCGGGAATATCCACCGCTCGGGCCCTGTTGGACTCGTCTCGCGCTCCGGCACCCTGACCTACGAGGTGGTCCAGGCGTTGACCGATGCGGGCCTGGGTCAGACGACCTGCGTCGGGATCGGTGGCGACCCGATCGTGGGCAGCAGCTTCATCGATATCCTCGAGCTGCTCAACGGGGACCCGGCGACCGAGGCGATCGTGATGATTGGCGAGATCGGCGGCGACGAAGAGGAGAAGGCAGCCGCCTTCGTGGCGCGCGAGGTCCGCAAGCCGATGGCCGCCTTCATCGCCGGCCGCACGGCGCCGCCCGGCCGTCGGATGGGCCACGCCGGGGCGATCATCTTGGGCGACGCCGGGACCGCCGAATCCAAGCGATCTGCGCTCGAGGCGGCCGGAGTCCGTGTGGCCGACTCGCCGTCGCAAATCCCCCGCCTCCTGCGCGAGGCGGGCG
>JALYSK010000072.1 GCA_030854805.1 Chloroflexota bacterium
CCTCTGCGAGCGCTATTGCCCAGACCTGGCGATCGAGATGATCCCGTCCGCCGTGCAGGCGTACGCCGCCAAGGGCAAGAGCTCCACCGACTAGACCGATGCGCAAGCTGAGCCAGGGGAACGAGGCGATCTTCCGCGGCGCGTTGGCCGCCGGCGCCAGCTATTACGCGGGCTATCCGATCAGCCCATCGACCGAGATCCTGAACGTCGCCTCCGGCTGGGCAGTTGAGCATCCCGAGTTCCAGTTCCTGCAGGCCGAGGACGAGATCGCCTCGGCGAACGCGGTCATCGGCGCCAGCCTCGCTGGGGCGAAAGCCTTCACGGCGACGAGCGGACCGGGGTTCAGCCTCATGCAGGAAGCGATCGGCTACGCGCAGAAGGTGAGCGTGCCGTCGGTCTTCGTCAACGTCCAGCGTGTCGGGCCGGCCACCGGCATGCCGACGATGCCGGGGCAGGGCGACCTGATGCAGGTGCGCTACGGAAGCACCGGCGACTACACGCCCATCGCCTTCTACCCGAACGGCGTCGCCGAGGCGTTCCGGGTCGCTGTCCACGCCTTCAACGCCGCCGAGGAGTCGCGCTCGCCGGTGGTGATCCTGTCGGATACGTTCGTCGCACACCTCAACGAGGTGGTCGACCTCGACGAGCTGGCGGCATCGATGCAGATCGTGCCGCGCGACCTTGCGCCCCTCGGGCGGCATCAGCCGGGACAGCCGCGCTTCTTCGCCGGGGTGCTGATGTACGAGCACGGCCCGAACGCAGGTGAGCCGGCGACCGCCGACGCGGACGAGTATCTGCGCCAGTACTACGAAGCCAAGCACCGCCATCTGGAAGTGGCGGGTCGGTACGCGCTGTACGAGCATGGCTGGCAGGTCGATGCGCGGGTGCTGATCGTCTGCTACGGGATCGTGTCGCGGGTGGCGGCGCCGCTGCGCGACGAGTACGCCCTCTTCCGGCCGATTCGCATCCACCCGATCCTGGGCGACGAGCTGCGCGCGGTCGCCGACCGCTATGAGCAGATCGTGGTGATCGAGGCGAACGATGGGCAGTATGCCGACCTGGTCGAGCTGGCCGTTCATCGCGAGGTGAAACGCGTCCCGTTGCTGGGTGGTCGCATCTCGCTCGAAGCGGTCCGCGACGGACTCGCGAGGGTGCTTGCCGATGGCCCCTCCGAGCCCCCGGTGCCGCCCTCCCCAACTGAGCGCACGGCCTCCTCCCCGCTGGGAGTCGGCTGATGCCCGAAGCCCCGATGGCCGAGCTCGGCTTCAAGAAGCACCTGAAGACCGATCTCTTTCCGACGATCTGGTGCCCGGGCTGCGGGATCGGGACGATCATGATCATGCTCGCCATGGTCCTCGACGAAATGGGCCTCGACGAGACGAACACGATCATCGTGACCGGCATCGGCTGCACCGGGCGCATGGGCAGCTACATGAAGTACGAGAGCGTCTACACCCTTCACGGCCGAACGCTCCCGGTCGCGGAAGCGATCAAGGCGGTGCGCCCGGAGATGCACGTCATCGTGGTCGCCGGGGACGGCGACACGGCCAGCATCGGCGGGAACCACCTGCTCCACTCGATCCGGCGCAACGCCCGGGTCACCGTGCTGTGCAACAACAACGAGATCTATGGCCTGACCGGCGGTCAGACCGGTCCCACGACCCCAACCGGCACCAAGACCCTCTCGAGCCCGGGGGGGAACCCGAACACGCCCATCAACCTGCAGGCGATCGTCCGGTCCTCGCCGCACGCGATCTACGCCAAGACGACCGTCTACCACCAGCTCCACATGCGCAACGTGATGCGCGAGGCGATCGAGCACGACGGCTTCAGCCTGGTCGACATCACCAGCCAGTGCATCGAGAACAACGGACGGCGGATCGGGTTCGCATCGGCCAACGAGATGCTCAGCTTTTACCGCAAGACCTACAAGCGGGCCGCCAAGGGCGCCCAGATTCTGAACCCATTCGAGATCGGCATCCTCTATCCAACGACCGATGGCGCCGCCTCGAAAGGTAATGGCACGACCATTACTCCCGAGCGCCCGTCGGCTCTGCCCGAACAACCCGCCGGACCGATGAATTCGGCGACCGACTCGCCCGGAGCCGCGGCCTCGAGTGACGATGCCAGGGCCCAGCGGCGTGCGGAGTCGCGGCAGCGCGCCGCTCTGATGGCCCAGCTCGACGGCGATGTGAAGCTGCGCGTGGCGAAGGGCGAGCTCACGCTGTTCGAGGCCCTCACGCAGGCCGGCCTCGAGGTGCCAGAGGCGCTCCGAACCGGGGCGAGCGCGCCGGCCGCGGCGCCGGTCCCACCCTCGGATGTCGCGACCGATGCCAGAGAGGCGCGACGAGCCGAGGCGCAGCGCAAGCTCGCTCTCATGCAGCGCCTGCCGTCTGAGCTGAAGCTCCGAGTCGCGAAGCGCGAGATCGGTCTCGAGGAGGCACTGAAGGAGGCGGGGATCGAGCCGGAGAGATCGGCCTGATGGTGACCAGGATCGCCCTCGACGGAGTCGGCGGGCAGGGAGTGCGGCTGATCGCCGGCGTGCTCGGGGCGCTGCTGGCGCGGATGGGCAAGGAGGTGACGATCCTCTTTGACTACGACTCGAGCGTGCGAGGCTCGATGTCCGACGCGTTCGTGATCTTCGACGACAAGCCGATCGAAAATCCGGTGGTCGAAGAGGCGGACA
The DNA here is from genome assembly GCA_030854805.1 of Chloroflexota bacterium. The sequence goes on from JALYSK010000072.1 coordinate 2,687, forward strand.
TCCTGCTGAAGCTGGCCGACAAGGGACACCTCCGGATCCGCGGCCGCATGGTGGTCACCGATCTCGGCCTTGGCCTCCCCGGGCAGGAGCAGATCCCGTTCGGCACCCTGGGGAGCCAGCGTTTCGGAAAGGAGCTGTTCGGCAACATGATCGCGCTCGGCCGCGTTCTTCGGCTTGCCGAGGTCGAGTTCGATGAGACGGCGATTCGCGAGTCGCTCCCGCAGCGCTTTGTCGACGACAACGTGGCGGCCATCCGCTATGGCTACGACCTGACGCCCGACGACATTACGCGCCTCGCTGCGGACGCTCCACCCTCGCGTTTCGAGATGAACGACGCTGCCGTCGTCCACGCGCCGAAGCGGGCGGCCTCTCCAGATCATGGCCTTGCCTCTGGCTCGGGGCCGGCGGCGAGCAGCTAGGGGGGTGTCGCGCCTCGAGGCGCTGATCGGCGTCGTCGCACACGGCGTCGATCGCGCGGTCGCCGCCCTGCTCTGGTTCGTGCCGTTTCGGGTGCCTGGCGCGCTGCTTCTTGCCGCGCTGCTCGGGTTCCTGGCGTGGCAGCAGGCCGCGGCGACCAACCAGACGCTCGCTACATACCCGACGCCGCGGGCGACGACGATCGCGGCGATCCTCGGCGGCGACGCGCTGGGCTGGTTACGCATCGAGGGCCTCATCTCTGGGCCCTACCTCGACAGCCGCGCCTACACCCCCGCCGACGAGGTCGACGTCGTGCGCTACTACTACCTGGTTCGCGACCCGACCCGGCCGCAGGCACTGGTGGTTCGCTCAACCCGGGAGGCGGCGGACATCGGTTCGGCGCGGACGCTGCTCGTCCGCATCGAAAAGCGACCCGAAGCGGTCGCAGCGGCGACAGCCGCGCTCGCTGCTGCAGCACCGGTTCCCATCGACCCGGAGCTCTACCTGCTCGAGCTGCCCACCGACGAGCCGGGCGCGGCAGCCTCGCCGACACCCCGCGCGGTGGGACCTTCCGATCTGGGCGGCCGCCAGGGCCAGGTCGCGCTCTTCAGCGGCTCGTTCGGTTCGGCACGCAAGGTCAGCTGCCAACCTGCCGAGCCCGGGTGCCGCGATGGCACGGCGTACGAGTATCTGGCTACCGATGGCGGGCACGGGGTGATCGCCCGCTCCCCGTATCCCCCGGACGCGCTGCCCGTGACGCTCACCGGGGTCGTGACGCCCGACGCATTTCGGATGGAGACGGTGATGCAGAATGCCAATCTGGTCGCAGCCCTCGACGGCGCGCGGACGCTCGGCGATGGGCAGCTCTTCATCGATGGCGTGACGCCCCCGTTGCCGGAGGCAACGTTCGTCCCGGCAATCGTGCTGACCGGGATCGCCACCCTCCTTGTCCTGAGCAAGCTGGTCGGGTATCCGGTCTTCCGTCGACGCCGCGTTCCCGCCGCCGCGGGCAGGCCGCTGGCGCCTGGTGAGGAGCTGCGCCTCGAGATCAGCGGCCGTGTGCGGGGTGCGCACGGCACAGTCAGCCTCGACCGCGAGCCCGGAACCCTGGGCCGCCTCACCGCGAGCCAGATCGCGCGACGGGAGTGGCAATTCGGCGGCCGACCGCTCGGCGAAACGGAGGGCGAGGATGCGCCGGATCCCACCTCGACCCAGCCCGTCCTCTCGTCGGGCGGCGGCTCGCTGCTCCTGCGCCTCGACGAGCTCGACGGCGCCCTGCGCATGACCGCCGGTCAGCTCGTCACCGTAGGCGCCTCGTACCCGTCGCTCCGGCTCCGCGCGCCCCGGATCGACGCGGTGCTCGGGTTCAAGGAGGATGGGACGCGCGCGCGCGCCCTGGCCGAGATCGATCCATCTCGCCCACGGACGGCCACCGCGGCCGTCGCG
>JALYSK010000003.1 GCA_030854805.1 Chloroflexota bacterium
GGTGTAGTCGATGACGTGGTCCGCGCCGATCGAGCGCACGAGGTCCATCTTCTCCTCGCGGCTGACGCCGGTCACCTCTGTGCCAAGCGACTTGGCAATTTGCACCGCCCACGGCCCGACGCTGCCCGATGCGCCATTCACCAGCACCTTGTCTCCAGCCTTGATCGTCCGCCCGCTGCGGAGGCGGAGGCCCTGGAGAGCCACGATGGCGGCCTCCGGGAGTGTCGCCGCTGCCTCCATGGTCATCGTGGCCGGCTTCAACGCGAACGCCTTCTCGCGAGCGCAGACGTACTCGGCGAAGGCGCCGAATCCGTACGCGGTCATGTTGCCGTACACCTCATCGCCCGGCCGGAACCTGGTCGCCTTCGGGCCGGTCGCCTCGACCCGACCTGCCACGTCCAATCCGAGGCGACCAGTCCTTGGGCGACGCAACCCGGTGAAGAGGCGCCCGAAGAGAGGCCAGCCGCGCAGGTAGTCGAGGTCGGCGCGGTTCAGGGATGCAGCTGCCACCCGCACCAGCACCTGATCGTCGGTGGGCTTGGGTTTCGGCACGTCTTCGAGGTGGAGGACGTCCGGTGATCCGTAGCTGGGCCACACGATCGCCTGCATCGTCTCGCGGTCGGCGGTGGCAGCCATCGGTCAATCGTACGCGTGGCGGTCTCGAAGCGATGACGGCTAGCCAGCGTCGATCACGCAGAAGCGGTTGCCCTCGGGATCCGCGAGGATCACGTAGTCCGCGTCGGGCGGTCGCCGATCCCAATGCACCTCGGTGGCGCCCAGCGCGATCAGGCGTTTGACTTCGGCCCCCTGGTCCTCGGCGTACAGGTCGAGATGGATGCGCGGCGGGATCTGGAGCGCGGAACGAACCCGGTCAAGCGAGACGTTCGGCCCGACGCCGTCCTTTGGCCGCAGCAGCGCGAAGTCGTCGTCGTCCCCCTCTCTGGGCACGTAGTCGAGCGCCGCAATCCAGAACGCCTTCTGCCGCTCGAGATCGTCGACGCGGATGACGATGGAGCCGATGGTGAGTCGGGAATCCACGCTTACAGCTCGGCTGCGATGCGCTGGGCGGTGTAGGCCGCCCAGGGCTCGGCGGGCGTGCGCTCGGCCCGCTGGAACTCGGCGTTGCTGGTGGCCAGGAAGGCTGCCAACGCGTCGGTTGTGACCTCGTGCCCGACCAGGGTGCCGATGCCGTGCTCGACCGCGTACGCGGCATACCATCGCGGCCAATCCTGATCGTAGACACCGTTCAGGTCGGTCCCCTCGTAGATCCCGTGTGCCTCCTCCGCCTGCATGAGCAGCGTGTCGATTGCCTCGGTGCGGTCGGCTGTCATGAGGTTCTCCTCTGCGTAGCGGCGTGGCGCCTTACCCGTCCGTGTGCTGCCCGTCCAGGAAGTCGAGGGCGACCGCCGCGAGGAGCGGCGAGCTGGCCATGTTGTAGTGGGTCAAGCCTGGCAGGATCGCAAGGGCGTGGCCACCCTTCGGCCGCCCCTCGCCCATCCAGCCGCCATCGCGCAGGCCGCCGTCGAGGAGCTTGAAGATTTCGACGTAGTGGCTCGGCGGTGCCATGTCGGCATCGGCGGCGACGATCAGGGTCGGGACCTTCAGGGCCCGGACCTCCTCACTGAAGTCGAAGTCCTTCGCCATCGACTGACCGATCTTGTCCAGCAGCCGTCCGAAGTCCTCGGGGCGCGGCGCCACGCGCTGGTAGAGCTGGTACATCGGGGTGTCCTTCATGAACTCGACCGCCGCCGCGCTCACCTGGCCCTGCTGCGCCAGCATCTCAGCCGGGATCGCGTCGCGCCGGATGTTCGCGGAGACGGCGACGAGCCGGCCGATCTTGTCTGGGTACTTGAACGCCGTATGCATCGCGACTCCGCCGCCCAGCGAGTAGCCGACGAGGTCCGGCTTGTCGAGCCCGAGGTGATCGATCAGGGCCGCGATGTCGTCGGCCATGAACCCCATCTCGATCGGCCGATCGATGTCGGCCGTGCGGCCGTGACCCTGGAGGTCGGGCGCGATGACCTGGTGGCGCGCGGCCAGCGTGGGGAGGATCGGTCCGAACATCTCGCCCGAACCGAGCCCGCCGTGCAGCAGGATCATCGGCCGTCCGGCGCCGTGCGTCTCGTAGTACATGTTGAGGCCGTTGACCTCGGCGTACTGGCCGGTGCCCTTGGTCTCGGTCGTCCAGCTGGTGGTCACGGTCGTCTCCTCGCATCGTGATTGTGGTGCCGCTGATGAGACCGGGCGCGACGCCGGAACTCATCGATACGGGCCCGATGTTTACCCGAGCTACTCGAGGCGGACATACTGCGAGTCAGGTTCGTGAGCCACGGACGGCGCGCCGGCGATGATCACGTCCGCTCGTTGCTTTGTCCGGTCCCTGGCGTAGTGCGCATCTTCCGCCGCCATCCACTTCTCCCACAGCGGCCGCATGGCCTCGCCGTCGCGGGCGATGCCTCGCGCAAGGCGTACTTCCCGCGGCGTCTCGACCCAGACCGCCAATGCAAGCCGGTCGGCGACGGCGCGGCGCGAGGATGAGACGCCTTCGAGGAGCACGACCTCGCTCGCGCGTAGCTCCCGCCATTCGCCAAGCTGTCGCCGTGCCCAGTCATATGCCTGGTACCTGACCGGCTGGCCGCGTTCCATCGGGCCGAGAACGTCGGCCTCGAGCCGATGCCACCAGTCGGTCGGTTCGTCCCAGGAGGCGAAGTCGTCGGTGTGCAGAATCGGAGCATCCCCGAGGTAGCCAGCGAGGCGATCTGCGAAGAGGCTCTTCCCGGCGCCCCCGGGCCCGTCGATCGCCACCAGGCGGACGTTGCCGCAGCGTGCCGGCGCGCGACGGATCAAGGTCGCAAGATCGCCGTAGCTACGCCGAGCTTGCGCGGACTTCCTGGGCGCGCGGGTCAATGTCCGAGGTCACTACCCGTCATAGTGCCCCTCCTCGCATCCTTGCTCTTTGATCTGGATGGTGATCAGATTGGGGCCGGCCCATAGGTGGCTGGCCAGCGCCGATCTTTAGGCCTGAACGGAGGACCCGAGCCATGAGCACCGCACCGCCGCGCGGCGCCAAGTCGCCCTATCTTCCGCCTCGCTGGGTCGTCCGTGCCGCATGGTTCGTGCATCGCACGATCTACCGCCTCACGCCCGGCCGATTCGGCCTCTGGCCCGCGAAGCCGGGCAAGTGGGGGACGCTGCGCCTGCGTACCACCGGCCGTCGCTCGGGTCTGCAGCGGATCGCGATCCTGGGCTACTTCGAGGATGGGCCCAACCTCGTCACGCTGGCGATGAACGGCTGGGCCGAGCCGGAGCCAGCCTGGTGGCTCAACCTCCAGGCGCACCCGGATGCCATCCTCGACCTGCCCGATCGCTCAGTGGCTGTTCGGGGGCGCGCGGCTTCAGGGCCGGAGCGCGAGCGCCTGTGGGGCCGGTGGCAGCAGCACGGCGACGACGTCGAGGGGTACGCGACGCGCAGGCCAAGCGAAACCGCGGTCGTCGTCCTCGAGCCGCAGACCACACCCCCGGCTACGCACACCGGCTAGCTTCTGGAGCGTCATCCGCCGCCGCTGGCCACGGCGACCTTGCCGATGATCTCGGCGAGCTCTCGGGGACGCGACCACATCGGCCAGTGGCTGGTGGGCAGGTCGACCCAGGTCGCATTGCGGAGCTCGGGGATGCCTGCGAGAAACGACCAGTCGGGATGCTCCCTGGCGTAGGTCTGGTACTGCTCGGCGGTGAACCCCGTGCAGATCAGCGTGCTGGGGATGTCGCGTCGCGCGTCGTTGGTCAGCGCGACGCCCTCCCGGAGGATGCCGCCGGGCTCCGGAACTGCCCGCTGGCGGAACGTCTCCTTCTGCTCATCGCTCAGCCCCTCGAGATTCTCCTCCTCCTCGATCTCCTTCCACACCATGGGCTTCTCGACGTCCTTGAAGTCCGGGTCCAACGGCCCGATCCCCGGCGCCGTGTCGACGTAGACCATCGCCGCGATCCGCTCGGGGACACGGTCGCTCGCGGCGTATCCCGAGAAGCCGGTGGCGCTGTGAACGGCGAGCACCGCCGGGGCAGGCGCCGCCTCGACGGCCTCGACGATGGCGTCGACGTGATCCGCAACCGTGATTCCGGAGCGATCGGTGTCGACCGAGTTGAGACCGGGAAGCGTGATGGCCCTGACGTTGTGGCCGTCGGCGCGCAGCGCGTCGGCGACCTCGTCCCACGCCCACGCGCCGAGCCAGAACCCAGGAACCAGGATGATGGGTGCGGAGGTCGTCTCTCGGTTCTCAGCCATGTCGCTCCCCTTCGTGCTCTTGCGATGATCTAATCAACCGATGCCTGACACCGATCCCACGATCCAGGGCCTCCTGCGAAAGCCGAGCGCCTGGCTGCCGCCGGTGCTGTCCTTCGCGGCCCTGGGGCTCATCGTGGCGCATGTCGCCCTCGTCGGTGTCGCGCGCCAGGCGGACGAAGGCGCCGAAGCCCGGGTCTTCCAGCTGCTCATGCTGGCCACGGCCGTCATGATCGTCGCCTTTGCGGTCCGGTGGCTGCCCGTCGCGCCGAAGGCCGCGGTCCTGATCGTCGCGCTGCAGCTTCTGGTCGCCGCCATACCGATGATCACGCTCGCCGGCCTCGAATGGTAGCCCAGCCCCTGGCGGTGTCCTGACCACCATTCAGAAGTCGATCCGCATCACGACTCGACGAGGGGTCGGGTGACCCACCTCGGTGAATCCGGCAGCGGCGAAGATGCTGCGAGTCCCCATCTGAAGCTCCCCCCAGGTGATCTCCTCGCCCCGCTGCGTGAGCATCGGGTACGCCTCGAGCGCCTCCGCCCCGCCCTCACGGGCAAAATCGACTGCGGCGCGCGCCAGGGCGTAGCTCACGCCACGACGCCGGAATCCCGCTCGCGCGAATACGCATGTGACCGCCCACACGCTCTCGTCATTCTTGTCCTCGGCTCGGCCCTCCCACGGGACGCGGTAGACGCGCAGGAGGCCCTGGTACGCCGGGCGTGGCTCGACCGCGCACCAGCCCACGGGCTCGCCTTCGAGATAGGCGACCAGCCCGCTTGTCGACGTTGCGTCAGGAAGGCCGCAGTTCGTCTGCGCGCGAAGCCGGAGGGCGCGTTCCTCGGGAGGGAACGACTTGAAGGCTTCCCGCGGCGCGAGCTTGTACCGCTGGCACTGGCAGATCGCCGCTGGCCCGCGTGAGCCGAAGACCGTCTGGAGGTCGTCGCACGCGGCCTGGTTGGCGGGGACGACGGTGATCTCGGCCGTCATGCCGAAGCGGCGCTCGAAACTGGCGCTCGGCCAGCCTCCTCAGCCCAGCGCAGGACCCGCAGCGCCTTGAGCGTGATCCATCGGCTCGGCTCGTCCTCATGCTCGCCGAGGTCGACGAGGAGCTCGTCGGGGAAGGAATGCTCGAGCGGCCAGCGGCCGTCCGCATCGCGTTTCGATGCGAGGATGTCGAGCGCCTCCGTCGTCCGATCGCCCGGCGTCACGCGGGCATCCCGCAGGTAGTCGAGGATGCGCAGGACGTCGTAGTGCCAGCCGTTCGGGAAGGTGAGGTAGAGCCAGCGGGGCTGCGCCAGCTCCCCGGTCGACAACCGTCGGAGGAGCCGTCGCTCGAGGAGGTACTCCTGCCCCCTGGTGCGTGCAGCGGTGACGTCGGGGTTCGTCCCCGTCACACGCTCGTACTCCAGCAGCCCTTCGAGCACGTTGATCGTCGATTCGAACGAGCCACGCGTCGAGCCGCGCTCCTGCTCACAGTTCCAGCCGCCGTCGTCCATCTGCTCGGTCAGCAGCCGTTCGACGATCCCGCGGACGTCCTGCCCGAAGTAGGCGCCGATCGCGACCGCCTGGCCGTTAATGCACGGCTCCACCTCACCGTCGAAGTAGTTCTGGCCCTCGTGCTCCCATTTGGCGTTCGCCCGGACGAGCTCGAGCGCCCGTCGCGCCTCTGCGGTCGCCGGGTCGAGGCCGAATTGCCGCAGCAGCGAGAGGGTAGGGGTCGTCGACGTCCACTCGGGGAAGTACGCGCCGCCTGCCCAGACGCCGTCCGGCGGCTGCGCCGCGAGCAGTTGAGCGCCCCACCCCTCGTGCGTGACCCGCGCGCGCTCGGCGGCCACCTCGTCAGCAGGCGCATCGGTCAGGTCGCGCATCACCTGCCAGCGGATGGCGGGATCGGAATCGAGCAGCCAGTCAATCACGTTCATACGCCTATGGTGCCTCGCTTAGATGACAGGATTCGACAGGAATCGGTCCCATGACGATTCCGGGCAGGCCGGCATGATCTCAGGGAGACGGGACCTTTGGCAAAGCCGGCGGGCGCGGCGGGCTGGCGCCGCGACGGGTTGGGTTCGGAGCACCGTCAGCGAGGGATGAGCCGGAGCGTCGACCTGGCCGCCTCGGGCGACACCACGGTTCCGACGATCCTGGGTCCGTAGCGGTCGTACTTGGCGTGGTACGCGGCGTGGACAACGTCAGCCACGTCCGGCGCCGCGTCCTCGAACACGACGTCGCGTTGGACGCCGCCGACGCGGATCTGGCCCTCCCCTGACGCCTGCGCGCGCTGGAACCAGCCGTTGTCATGTCCGTAGGCCGATCGCACGTACACGTCGTCACCCGCGCGGACGACCCAGATCGTGACGAAGGGTCGCAGCGTCCCGTCCGGTCGCCGAGACGCGAGCCGGAGCTCGGTGGCGCCCTCGATCCTCGCAAGCTCGTCGGCTGTCCAGGCCATCAGTCGGGGGACTCGACCGCAGCGAGGCCGAGCCATGAAGCGAGGTTTAGAAGCTCGGCGCGTACCGCCTTCGCAATAGCGGGCGCGAAGCGCACGTCCTCGTGAATGGCGTTGACGCGCAACACGGATGCCGTACGGTCGGCGGCGGCGTCGACCTTTCCGACGAGCCGGTCCTCGTGGAGGATGGGAAGCGCGTAATAGCCCCAGCGACGATTCGCCGGCGGTTTGTACATCTCGAGGGTGTACTCGAAGTCGAAGAGCTGCAGGGCACGGGCGCGGTCATGGATGAGCCGGTCGAAGGGCGAGAGCAGCGCCGTGCGGCCTTCGAATTCGTCGCCGAGCGCGGCGGGGTCGAGGCGCCACTCTCCCTTCACGTCCTGGACCACGGCCGGCTCGCCGGCATCGCCAACGTCGATCCGCTCGACCGGCATGGCTGTCGTCTTGCGCCGCGCGATACCCAGCGACGCCAGCCGCAGCTCGTTTCTGCTGCGCGTCGCATCCTCGACCGACGGCACGGTGACGCCAGGCGGGTAGATCCGTTCGGCCAGGTCCCAGATTCGCTCCCGCCCGACCCGCCCGGCGATCGCCACCTCGCCACGCATCATGAGGAACTCCAGCATCTGCGTGACATTCCGGGCGTTCGTCCAGCCGCTCGACGGCCAGGGCACGACCGACGTGTCAGGGATGTCGCGCGAGGTCAACGGGCCGGAGGTCGCGAGCAGGTCGAGGATGTCCCGGCGGAAGCGGTCGTTGTCGCGCAGCCACTCGCGGGATTTCTGGTGCGGCGGCCAGTCGGCAGCGCCGGCGAGGTACAGGCCCAGGTCGCGCATCGGCCGCACCACGGCGTTGAACTCGAACAGGGTCCGGTCCTGTTCCAGCGCGCGCTTGAGATCCTCGGGCCGATAGCCTCCGCCAAGGCGGCTCCAAGCGACGAGGTCGGCGCTCGGCGCGATCGCCGCGGTGGGGTCGAGCTGCAGCAGCGTCAGCCCCTCCACCAGGGACACGAGGTCCGTCGGGCGGTTCGCGTCGAGCAGCTGCGCACGCACGGCGATTCGCCGAGCCTGCTCCCTGGTCAGCCGATGCACCGTCGAAGACTACCGCCCGGCACTTGACATGCGGGAGGTACGCTCGACCGATGAGCACGGAGTCGCTACCCAACGGACCTGATGCCGACACCCTCATCCGCCTGATTCGCGAGACGTGGCCGGACGACGTCGTGGCGGCCATCGAGAGCGCCACGTTCTTTTCGCTCGACGAGAAGCACTGGCCGAACTTCGCGACGGTCGTCTGGACCGACGAGCACGACGAGGGGACGCCATCGAAGCTCTCACGGCCTGGCGTCTACCGGCTGAATATCGGCGTCGGCAAGGACACGTTCCAGCGCCTGGTCGGCTCGATCACCAAGCCGGATTACGCGGCGTTCGACAGGATCCTTCCGCATCCCGTGTACGCGAAGCAGCGCTGGATCTCGATCGTGAACCCGAGTGATGCCGCCGTGCGAGACACGCTGCTGCCACTGCTCGCGGAGGCGCACGATCGGCTCGTCACGGCGCGCCGCCGCCAACGCAGCGCCAAGGGCTTCATGGAGGCGACCAATGTCTGAGCCGCGAGTCATCCTGAGCGGACTTGCCTACGTCGAGTCGCCCCGCTGGCATGACGGCCGGCTGTGGTTCGCCCATTGGGGGACCGATGAGGTCGTCGCAGTCGGCCTCGATGGCAAGAGCGAGGTCGTCGCTCACGGGCCGGGGGGCCTGGGCTGGTCGATCGATTGGCTGCCGGACGGTCGCCTCCTGACGACGGGGCCAGGACTCCTGCGCCACGAGCCTGACGGCTCTGACGTCTCACACGCCGACCTGAGCGACCTCGCCGGCGATTGGAACGAGCTCGTCGTCGATGGCCGCGGCAACGCCTACGCCAACGGAGGGATGTTCGGTCCGGCCGAGGGCGGCCCGTCGGGAGTCGTCGCGCTTGTCACGCCGGGCGGCGGGGTCCGCCGGGTGGGGGAGGGGCTCGCCTTCCCGAACGGCATGGCGGTCACACCCGACAACGGAACGCTCAGCGTGGCGGAGTCGTGGGCCGAGGGTCTCACCGCGTACGACATCGCCGACGACGGAACGCTCTCCGGCCGACGCGTGTGGGCCGCAACGCCGGGCGACCACCCCGATGGGATCTGCCTGGATGCCGATGCGGCGGTCTGGTACGCGGACGTCGGGAACCGCCACTGCGTCCGCGTTCGCGAGGGCGGCGAGGTGCTCGCCACCATCGCCCTCGACCGCGGCGTGTTCGCCTGCATGCTGGGTGGTCCGGACGGCCGGACGCTGTTCATGCTGGCGGCCGATTGGCGCGGCTTCGAGCAGGTGGACGAGGCGATCACCGACCATACCGGTCCGGTGCTGGTCACCGATGCGACCGCCCCCCACGCCGGCTGGCCGTAGGAACCCGGCTGCGCCCAGGATCACAGGAGACGCCATATGCGTGAGCGACAGGACGAATCCGAACAGAGGGTGACGCCCCTCGAGCTCTTCTTCGACCTCGTCTTCGTCTTCGCCATCACGCAGGTCACCGGCTTCGTCGCCGCAAACTCGACCTGGGATGGCCTGCTGCGCGGCCTCTTCCTCCTCGGGGCGCTCTGGTGGGCGTGGGCCTCCTACGCCTGGCTCACCAACACGTTGAATCCCGAGGAAGGCGCCGTCCGGATCGCCGTGTTCGGGTCGATGGCCGCCATGCTCATCGTGTCGCTGGCCACGCCACATGCCTTCGACGTCGATGGCGTCGTCTTCGGCATCGCCTACTTCATCGTGCGTGCCCTCCATCTCGTCCTCTACGCCCTCGCGGGCCGCGGCGATCCCGAGCTGCTCCGCGCCGTCCTCAGAATCCTGCCGAGCGCGGTCCTCGGCGCTGCCCTGCTGGTGGTTGCCGGATTCCTGGATGGCGCCGTGCAGATGGCCGTCTGGGCGGTGGCGCTGGCGATCGATTACCTCTGGCTCCTGGTCGTGGGCATGCGCGGCTGGCGCGTCTCGCCGGAGCACTTCGTCGAGCGCCACGGACTGATCGTGATCATCGCCATCGGAGAGTCGATCGTCGCTATCGGGGTCGGCGCCGCGGGGGTGCCGCTCGATGCCGGCACGATCGCGGCTGCGATCCTGGGAATCGTGGTCGCCTCGGCCCTGTGGTGGTCGTACTTCGACTGGGCCGTCTACGTTGCCCAGGCCAGGCTGGCCGACGCGACGGGCGCCGAGCGAGCGGCCCTCGCGCGCGATCTCTACTCATACCTTCACCTGCCGATGGTCGCCGGGATCGTCCTGTTCGCCCTCGGGATGAAAACGACGCTCGCCCACGTCGACGCGGCCCTCGAGATCATTCCTGCCCTGGGCCTGAGCGGCGGCCTGGCGCTCTACCTCGGCGCCCACGTCGCCTCGCGCCTGCGGATCGGAGGCGGTTGGGGCCACGGCCGGTGGATCGCCACGATCGTCCTGCTCGCACTCGTCCCCGTCGCCACCCAGGTGGTGGCCCTTGCCGCGCTCGCGCTCGTTGCCGTTGTCTGCGCCGCGCTGATCGCCTATGAGGCTCTGCGCTACCGGTACGCGCGCTCATGGATCCGGAGCCACCGCGGTGCGTTCACGATGGAGGAGGCATCGCAGATCGCAGGGCCGGGCGGTCGGAGGCCCGAAAGCGCAGCCGACCCCGACTGATCGGTCAGGCCTCCGCGAGCACCTCGCGCAGCTTGGCCGCGAAGGCGTCCGGATCCCCGGCCCAGCCATGCTCGCCGCCGAGGAAGCCGCCGTGGTGGCTCGGGAAGATCACCGGCTGCTGCCCGAGCCGCTCCGCGACCGCATGGCCGCCACGGTTCGCCATCTCGCCCTCCGACTCGGCCCCGGCGGCGCAGATGATCCGTGTCGAGGCCCTGCGGAGCGCGTCGAAATCGGGCTCGTAGTGCGTCGTCCCGATGATGTTCTGGGCGAGCAGCACATCGGTCCGGTTGCCGTCGTCTTCGGTCGGCATGCCGAACATCGCAGGATCGGGCGCCGGCTGGCTGGCGAAGTCGTCCGGGAACGGACCGCGGTGGCTGGTAATGGCGATGAAGTGCGCCATCCCGGCACCGAATCCACCGGTCTGGTAGGAGCTCTGGATCGCGCGCACCGTCGCCTTGGCGTTCTCGCTGTCGGGCAGCATCGAGGCGAGCGGTGGCTCGTGGGCCACGAGGATCCGGACGTCCTCGGGATGCTTCGCGACCAGCTCGAGCGCGTTCACCGCGCCACCGCTGCTGGCGAAGAGGTCGACCGGGCCTCCCACCTCCTGGATGATCCGATGCAGATCGTCGGCGTGCTGGTCGGGATTCGACGCCCTCGTCGGGTCGTCCTTCGTGCTCCGATCGGCTCCGCGCGGGTCGTAGGTGATGATCGTCCGGTCGGGGAAGTGGCTCGCCAGGGACGTGAAGCCGGCGGCTCCCATCGGTGAGCCGATGAGGAAGAGTGGCGGAATCTCCGGCGATCCGCCTGATCGCACGTCGTAGATCACGGTTGCGCCCGGCGCCTCGATGGCGCGCGTCGTCGCCTCAGTCATGGTCATGGTGTGTCTCTCCACTCGCTGAAGGGTGAGTTGTTAGTTCTAAGACTCGCCGCCTGGGCGAACCTCATCGACCTTCGTCGACTTCAGCCGCCTCGTGCCGCGCTCTGGACCACGGCGTCCTCAGCGAGGATGGCGTCGATCTGGCCGACGGCCTGCGTGATGCCCGCCTCCATGCCCATGGCGAGGATCTGCTCCATCGCCTGGGTGCTCGGAAAGGTGCTCTCGATCGACATGCGCGTGCGCCCGCTGCCTATCTCCTCGATCGTCACGCGGGCGGTCGTCCCCGGCAGCTGGTCATTCGGCGTCCCGTCGTCGTTCGCGAAGCCGTCGCGGAAGACGAGCCGGTGCGGCGCATCCGCCTCGAGGATCTCCCAGTAGCCACGCGGCTTGTCGCCCTCGGGCCCGGTCATGTGGTACTCGACGCGACTCCCGGGCGCCAGGTCGTGGGCCGTGACGGTGGCGGGATAGGAAGGCGGGCCCCACCATCGCTCCAGCTGGCCTGGGTCGGCCCACAGCTGCCACACCCGCTCGGGCGACGCATCGAACTCTGCCGTGATCTGCATCGTCATCTTCTCGGGGCTCTTCTCGACGGCGGTGACGGTCATGCCTTGCGCTCCTTGGTGTCGATGATGAGATTGGTCATGCGGTCGATGCGTCCACGCCACAGCTCCTCGTAGCGGTCCAGCAGGCGCTGTGCCGCGCGGAGCCCCTCGACCCGGGTGCGGACGACCTTCCGCCGCCCGATGCGCTGCTTGGTGACGAGGCCCGCCCGCTCGAGCAGAGCCACGTGCTTCTGGACGGCCGCGAAGGTCATCGGGTAGTGGTGCGCGAGCTCCGCGACGCACTCGCCGCCGGCGATCGCCCGGCGGACGATGTCACGCCTCGTGGCATCCGCCAGGGCGGCAAAGACGTGATCGACGTTGGCTGCCGTGGTCATTGATACAACCATACGGTTGTATGAGACAGTTGTCAACCGCCCACTCAGGGCCATGGCATCATCGGTTCTTGCAGGCCCAAACAGGAGATGCAGAGTGTCCTTTCAGGCTTACCTCGACAGCATCGAGAAGAAGACCGGTCACACCCCTCGAGAGTTCATCGAGATGGCACGCGCCCGCGGGTACGACGAGACGACAAAAGCGGGGATCATCGTCGACTGGCTGAAGGATGACTTCGAGCTGGGTCGCGGTCATGCCATGGCGCTGGTGCACCTCATCACGAACGGTCCCCAGATCAGCGACAAGCACGTCGGCACCGATGGAGTCCACCGCGACGAGTCGGACGTGCTCTACCTCGACGGCATCGCCGCCCGAGAAGCTGGCGCGCGGGAGGCGGGATCGTGAGCATCCCGACCATCCGACCCTTCTACGACATGTGGCCCCAGTACAACCGCCGGCTGCGCGAGGTCATCGGCGCCATGTCACCCGAGCAGCTCGCGATTCGCCCATCGCCCGACTTGTGGCCGATCTGGGCGACTGTCGGTCACACTGCCGGCGGGCGCGTGTACTGGATCTGCGACATTATCGGTGAGCCCGGCGTGGAGACGACGCCGTTCCCAGACGTCGGCATCGGCTGGGAGGACGATCTCGACCATCCGCGTAGCGCCGACGAGCTCGTTGGAGCCCTGGATTCGACCTTCCGCCTGGTCGAGGGCTGCCTGGACCGATGGACGCCGGACATGCTCGCCGACCAGATCCATCGCGACTTCAACGGCATGGACCAGGTGCACTCCCGCGGCTCGATCGTCCAGCGGCTCTTCAGCCACGACGCCTACCACTGCGGCGAGCTGTCGCAGACGCTCGGGATCGGGGCGCTGCCGCAGATCGACCTGTGGCGTCCCGACTGACGTTCGCGCAATCAGTCCGCGTCGAGCAGCTCCAGAACGGGAGCCATCGCGTCGAGCGCTGCCAGCGTGCGTGGCCAGAGCAGGATCTCGACTTGCGTGAATCCACCGGCGCGAAAGGCCCGCAGCTCGTCGGCGATCTCCTCGGCTGAGCCGCGGACCGGGATCGCCAGCACCTCGGCGGCGCCCGTGACGTCTGTCGGCTCGACGATGACGCCCGCCGACCGACCGATGGACGCAGGGTCCCGACCAATCTCGAGGCAGGCTGCTTCGAGCGCAGCCAGCCGCGGCGCGAACTCTGCCAGGTCGCTCCGCTCCTCGACGTACCAGCTCCAGACGTCGGCATGCCTTGCGGCCAGGCCGAGCATCTTCGGACCGCCCGCGCCGATCATGATCGGGATGCGGCCGGGGCGGGGACCGACCGGTCTCTGTTCCAGATCGCGGGCGGCGTGGTAGGTGCCCTCGAAGTCGGCGCGGCCTGCCCGCAGGAGGGGCACGATGATCTCGAGCGCCTCCTCGAAGCGGCCGATCACATGGTCCTCGGGCAGACCGAAGGCATGGCCCTGCTTGCCCGCGTGGCCGGAGCCGAGCCCGAAGACGAACCGCCCCCCGCTGATCTCGTCCAGCGTCTCGACCGCCTTGGCGGTGATCGCGGGATTGCGATGCAGGGCGGACAGGATCCAGCTGCCGACCTTCACTCGGGAGGTCGCGGCGGCCACCGCCCCGATCATCGCGACGCTCTCCCACCAGCCATGGACCGATCCGTCGGCCCGGCGCCAGAGCAACTCGTCCGGGATCCAGACGGTGTCGAACTCCATCGCCTCGGCCCGAAGCGCGAGCTCGCGAATCTCGGGCCAGCGCGGAGTCGAGCCGTCCGTCCACGCTTCCTCCATCGGGAGCACGATCCCCAGCTCGATCGACCGCATCGGACCTCCCAGGCTGACTGAGTGACCCCGAGTCTAGCCACCAACCGCGCCACCTGACCGCCCGGGGATGGGTGGGGGCCGATCTGCGGCAATGGGTAGCGTCGAACCGATGGCCAACCGAAGCCCGAGCCGCACGCCGCTGCGCCTCCCGCGACAGCAGATCCTCGCCTATCGACGGGCGGCCGCGTTGCCACCGCCCGGGCTCCGCGGCCCGATCGCGCTCCGCTATCGAGAAGGGCAACGACGTCCGCCAGGGCGACTACCGCTGGCTGACGGTCCGCGTTCCCGGCCAGCCAGGCACCGAGATCAACTTGGAACAGCCAGGGTCGCCACTGCACGACGAAGCCACCGCGGCGCAGCTCCGCGAGCTGATCACCAAGGGCGCGCTGGGCGGCCTCGTGTTCGTCACCGACGATGCACGCGGCCTGTACGAGACCCTTAAGGCGCGCGGCGTCAGCGACTTCACCCAGGAGCCCACTGACCACTTCTACGGCACCGACATGGGCGTCCGCGATCCATTCGGCAACCCGATCCGGATCCTCCAGCAGGGCAAGGCCGCACAGAAGGTTTCGGCCTGAGCCGCGACCGAAGAGAGGAGACCTCGACATGCCTACCAAGCAGGCGGCCAGGAGCCGCAAGCCGGCACGCAAGCCCGACAACGTGTTCACGGACGAAGAGCGAGCCGCCGTAAAGGAGACCGCCCGCGAGCGCAAATCGCAGTCCCGCCTCAGCCCCGAGGAGGAGCGCGAGGCCGGCGAGGAGGAGGTCCGGGCGAAGATCGCCGGGATGCCGGCGCCCGATCGCGAGATGGGCAAGCGGATCCACGCCATCGTCACGATGACCGCGCCGGTCCTCGTCCCGCGAACCTATTACGGGATGCCGGCCTGGTCCAAGGACGGCAAGGTGATCTGCTTCTTCAAGCCGGCCTCGAAGTTCAAGGTCCGGTACGCGACGTTCGAGTTCCAGGCGGACGCGAGCCTCGACGATGGCGACATGTGGCCCGTCTCCTTCGCCGTCGACAAGCTGTCGTCCGGGGTCGAGGCGCGAATCGCCGAGCTCGTGAAGAAAGCCGTGGGCTGAAGAAGCCGATGGACCTCGTGCACGCTGAGCGTGCGTAACTGCCAAGCGGCTCGTGTCTGCCGGGGAGAGCGAGCGGATTTCGGCCGCCAACCTGCCCGCCATGCTCGCCCAGCGAGCAGCACTGCCATGCAAGGGCGCGGCGCCGCGCGAACTTCACATTTACGCACGCTGAGCGTACATGCGCCGTGAACCTCGACCGGCTGCCAGGACTGATCCGCCGCATCCTCTACGCGGGGGGAACGCGGCAGGATCGACTGCGGGATCCGGACGCCGTGATCCGCGTCTTCGACCTGCGGCCGGGAATGGTCGTGGCAGACCTCGGCCCGGGCGCGGGGCACTTCACCCTCCGCTTTGCCCGCGCGGTCGAGCCGAGTGGCGTCGTCTACGCTGTCGACGCCAGCCAGGGCACGCTCGACGAGCTGATGCGCGCTGCCAATGAGCGTGGGATCACGACGCTTCGGCCGATCCGGGTGCGACGCGACCGTCTCGAGATTCCGGAGCCGGTCGACCTGCTCTTCGTATCGGCCACCTACCACCACCTTCCGGACGCGTCGACGTACTTCGCGGACGCGCGTCGGCACCTTCGAACGGGCGCGATCGTGGCGATCCTCGAGTCACGGCGCCAAGGATTGCTGGCCCGTTGGCTCGTTCGTCACGCGACATCGCCGCTCCGCGTCCAGCGCGAGATGACCGATGCCGGGTACCGGCTGATCGCGACCCACGACGTCGTGCGTGGCTACTGGTTCGGCCTCTTCGAGGTCGCAGAAGACGGGCCGCAGGCCAGACGACCGACTTGGACCGGGACCGATGAATCGGCCGCGCGCGGCCGGTCCTGTTAACGCAATACGCACCGCCCAAGGAGACGAGTCCATGACCACTACCGTTTCGCCGAAAGAGACGAAGAACCTCGACATCTACGGCTCGCCGCCGCTCGAATGGGAGCGCGTGATCGAGGCCCTGGACAAGACGGGCGAGCGGAATTACGCGGATCCGGCGAGCCGCTTCTGGATCGCTACGACGCGACCGGACGGGCGGCCCCACCTGATGGCGGTCGGCATCGTGTGGAACGGCGGCAAGTTCTACCTGTCGACCGGTGCGGGGACGCAGAAGGGCAAGAACCTTGCCCACGATCCGCGGTGCATGGTCAGCATCGCGGCGCCGGGCATTGACATCGAGGCCGAGGGGGAAGCGAGGATCGTCCGTGACGAAGGCGAGCTCAAGCGGATCGCCGAGCTCTACAGCGACTGGGGTCCGACCGTCCGGGACGGCGCCTTCTGGCACGAGTACAGCGCGCCGAGTGCGGGTCCGCCGCCGTGGGACGTGTACGAGATCACGCCGACGACCGTGTACGCCGTGGCGGAGGAGGAGCCGAACGGCGCCACCCGCTGGTGCCTATGAGCCGCTCGTCGCCCATCGTCGCGCCGGCCGCGTTGCGCTCGTCAGCGGGCTGGTGGCGGCGCTATCGGCCCTGTGGATGACGCATTTCTACGCGCTGCCTGCCTCCGACGGCGCCCTGCTCCACGCCTTCCGGCCGGTCTTTTGGTTTGTGATGGTCGGGTCGATCGTGCTCGGCTTCCGCGTCATTCGCCGGCGCGAGATCGCCCGATGCCTGGATGCTGCGCGGCTATGCCATCGGCCTCGGGGCCGGCACCCAGGCGATGCTGTTCCTGTTCGGCGAGCTGATCTTTGCAAGCCCGACGTGCTCGCCAGGGCGCTCCTCATGGGCGCGGCCTGGACGCTGAACCTCGCCGTCGCCGAGTGGCTCATCCGCGGACGGCCGCTGTGGCCGATCCGTCTCAACCGCGCAACTGCGCGCCCGGCTGAACGACTGGCCGCGACCCAAAGCGGCGGCATCGGCCGATCGAAGCGCGAGTGGAACCGGGGCACTTGTTCCATCTCACGGGACATCTGCCATCGCACGCGGATGACGGCAGTCAGGTGATCGGTATTCTGGCAACATCGCTGAGTGACCCAGCGAGCCCCAGACCCGCCCCAGAACGGCGACTTTGCGCACCTCCACGTCCACTCCGAATTCAGCCTGCTGGACGGCCTCTCCCGCATCCCCGAGATGACGCAGCGCGTGGCCGAGCAGGGGATGGCGGCGCTGGCGATCACGGACCACGGGAGCTTGTACGGGGTGATCCCGTTCTACCAGGCCTGCCGCAAGGTCGGGGTCAAGCCGATCATCGGGGTCGAGGCATACGTCGCCCCCCGCGGCCACACCGATCGGGAGGGGAAGGCGGACGCGGACTACTACCACCTCATCCTGCTCGCCAAGGACCTTGTCGGCTACCGCAACCTGATGGCGCTCACCACCAAGGCAAGCCTCGACGGGTACTACTACAAGCCGCGCATCGACCGCGACCTGCTGGCGCAGCACAGCGCGGGGCTGATCGGCACATCGGCCTGCCTGGGAGGCGAGGTGCTGCGGCGCCTGGCCGAGGGCAACGAAAAGGCGGCGACGGAGGCGGCCGATGCGTATCGGTCCATCCTGGGAGACGGCAACTTCTTCATCGAGGTGCAGGACCACGGGGTCGGGGACCAGGCGCGGCTCCATCCGCAGCTGGTCGAAGTGGCGCGCCGGGCCGGGATCCCGCTGCTGGCCACCAACGACACGCACTACACGAGCCCGGAGCAGCACGAGGCGCACGACCTGCTCCTCTGCATCGGGACGGGGAGCAGCCTCGACACCCCGAACCGGCTCCGCTTCGACGCGAACGAGTTCTACCTGAAGGGTCCGGACGAGATGCGGCGCCTCTTCGGCGGGGAGCTGCCGGAGGCGATGGACAACACGCTGCGCGTTGCGGAGATGGTCGACCTGAAGCTCGACTTCGACCAGCTCCGGCTGCCACAGTTCCCGGTGCCGGACGGCGAGACCGCCAGCTCCTGGCTGCGCAAGGAGTGCGAGCGCGGGCTGCCTGACCGATACGCCAGCCTCACGGATGCGATTGGTCACAGG
>JALYSK010000008.1 GCA_030854805.1 Chloroflexota bacterium
CACCTACGTGGCCGAGGGCACCTTCCGCCACGCGGACTCGATGGGCAACGGCGGGATCCTGCTGCCCGGCTCGGTTCAGCGCGCGACGCTGGGGGCGGGGATGATGCACTCCGAGCAGAACGGCTCAGAGACCGAGCCGATGCGCTTCATCCAGATGTGGATCATGCCCGCACAGCTGGAGCTGCCCCCGTCGGTCGAGCAGCGCTCGTTCAGCGACGAGGAGCGCCGCAACGAGCTGCGCCCGGTGCTCGTCCCGGCTCCCGGCTTCGCCGGAGAGGGCGCGCCGAGTGCGGAGGACGCAGTGACCGTCCACCAGGACGCCGCCGTATATGCCTCACTCCTCGACCCGGGGGCGGCGGTCACGCTGCGCCTTCGGCCCGGCTTCGGCGGCTACCTGTTCGTGGTCGACGGCGCGCTGGAGCAGGTAGGCCCGGCGGGACCGCTGGCGGAGGCGGGGGCGGCGAAGATCTCGGATGAGCCCGAGCTCGAGCTGCGGGCTGGGCCGATGGGCGCCGAGCTGATCGTGGTGGAGACCCGACTGCGCTGACCAGGGACCGGTCTGGCCTCCACAGGCCCTCAGGCGTCTGCTCCCGGTTCAGGCGCGCGAGGCACCTCGATCCAGAACGTCGATCCCACCCTCTCGACACTCTCGAGGCCGACAGTACCCCCGTGCGCCTCCGCGATCTGGCGCACGATTGCCAGACCGAGGCCGGCGCTGCCGGAGAGCCGTTCGTCGGGGTCCTCTTCTCGCGCTCGCGAGCGGTCGACCTTGTAGAAGCGCTCGAAGATCCGCGCCTGGTGCGCCTCCGGAA
The DNA here is from genome assembly GCA_030854805.1 of Chloroflexota bacterium. The sequence goes on from JALYSK010000008.1 coordinate 813, forward strand.
CCCCGATGCCGTCGTCGGCCACGATGAACCGGATGCGGCCCGGCCGTGCGCGCCAGCCGATCCGGACCTCACCGCCGGGCTGGCTGTATTTCACCGCATTGTGCGCAAGGTTGAGGAGGGCCTGGCCCAGTCGTGTGGCGTCGCCGATAGCGCGTGTGCCGGGTTGCATCTCGGTGTCGGGCACGGCGCGCACCGTCATGTCGCGACGCTCGGCGACCGGTCCGATCCGTTGCGCCGCGCCGGCGACGACGTCATCTGGATCGAGCGGCTCGAGGTTCAGCCTGGTCTGGCCAGACTCGATCATGGTCAGGTCGAGCAGCTCGTCGACGAGCTGAACGAGGTGGTCGACCTCGCGTTCGATCTGCAGAGCGAACTCTGAAGCTGTTGCGGGATCGTCCACCGCTCCGGACGAGACCGTTTCCGCGAGCAGCTTGATCGACGTCAGCGGAGTGCGGAGCTCGTGACTGATGTTGGCCACGAAGTCGCGTCGTACGCGCTCCAGCCGGCGCAGGGCAGTGATGTCATGCAGCCACAGGACGAGGCTGCCGCCCGCAACCGGCACGGCGTTGATTTCGAACAGGCGGCCGCCCTGGGGTCCCAGCTCGGCCTCCCCGGTCACCGCGCTGCCGCCCAGAGTCGCTGAGCGCGCGACAGCGTCGAGGCTGGCAGAGCCGAAGGCGGCGATCAGGCTCATGCCGGCCAGGTTGCCGGCCGGCCGCTCGGCCAGCCGTTCGGCCTCGCCGCCGACGCGCACGATCCGCAGCCCCGGGTCGACCAGCAGCAGGATGTCGCCACCCGTCCGCTGCAGCAGCGCCTCGAAGGCCGCCGCCGGCAGCGCGTCGGCGGTCATGTCTCGGCTTCCGCGAACGCGTACCCCACGCCGCGCACGGTACGGAAGTAGTTGTGACCATCCGCCTGGCGCAACTTCGAACGCAGCCAGCTCACGTGGACATCGACCGTCCGGCCGTCGCCGCTGTAGTCGTACCCCCAGACCCGGGCCAGCAACTGGTCCCGCGTGAAGATGCGTCCGGGATGAGAGGCCATGAAGACGAGCAGATCGAACTCCTTGGTGGTGAGATGGAGCGCTTGGTCCCCGATCGTCACCTCCCGGCGTCCCACGTCCACCTGGACCTTGCCGAGCTTGATCCGCTCAGAGCGCTCTTCACCGATCGTCTCGGTCTTCTGGCGCCGAAGCACCGCCTCGATGCGGGCGAGCAGCTCCGGCCGACTGAACGGCTTGGTGACGTAATCGTCGGCTCCCACCTTGAGCCCCACCACACGGTCGATCTCGTCGCCTTTGGCCGACACGATGATCACCGGGGTGGCAATCCCGTCCCGACGCAGGACCCGCAGTACCTCGACCCCGCTCATGCCGGGGAGCATCACATCTAGCAGCACCAGGTCAAGACGCTGGTTGCGGGCCGCCTCCAGCGCCGCCTCTCCGTCGCTGGCGGTGGTGACGTCGTACCCCTCCCTGGTGAGGTTGAAGCTGAGCGCCTGGCGAAGGGTGCGATCGTCCTCGACCACGAGGATGCGCCGTCTCATTCGGCTTCCTGGCTCAGGGATTGAGATCCTCGATGCGTCCAGTGGCGAGATACACGACGTCCTCGCCGATGTTGGTGACGCGATCTCCGAGCCGCTCGAGGTGATGCGCCACGAAGAGCATGTGGGTCGCCTGTCGGGCCTTGTCCGGGGCCGAAGCCATCAACGAGACGGCGTCCTCGTACACGCTGTTGTAGAGATGGTCAATCTCGTCATCGCGGGCGCACACGGCGCGCGCCCCCTCCTCGCTGACGTCTACCAGCGCGCGCATCGCGGCCCGCAGCTGTTCTCGGCACAGCTGCTCCATGAGTGGGATCTGGCGGAAGATCGGCACCTCCGGCTCAGCGGCGATCTGCTGCGCGAGCTTGGCGATGTTCACCGCGTAGTCGCCCATGCGCTCAAGCTCGGCCGAGGCGTGATAGAGGGCCAGCAGCTCCCGGACGTCGCGCGCCATCGGTGCCTGTGTCGCGATGACCGCTGTGATCTCCGTGTTGATGCGGCGTTGAAGCTCGTTGACATTGCTGTCGTCCCAACGGACCGTATCGGCCAGGTCGACATCGCGTCCGACCATGGCTCGCCCAGCGCGCTCGAGTGCCTCCTCGACCATCGCTCCCAAGCGCAGCACGTCGTCCTTCGTCGCCTCGAGCTGGCGATCGAAGCCCGAGCGCAGGCCGCTGCGAGCATGCGTTGCCGCGGCCTCGATAGGCCTCGCCTCTTTGCCCTCCATCAGCCGAACCGGCCAGTGATGTAGTCCTCGGTCAGCCGATTCTCGGGGCGCGTGAAGAGGCGGGCGGTGGGAGCCATCTCCACCATATGGCCGGCGCGGTCATCGCCCATGGTGAGGAATGCCGTCACGTCGCTGGCGCGGGCCGCCTGCTGCATATTGTGGGTCACGATGACGATCGTGTAGTTCTCCTTCAGCTCGCGCATCAGCTCCTCGATCTTGAGTGTCGCGATGGGGTCGAGAGCCGAGCATGGTTCATCCATCAAGATCACGTCGGGCTCGACCGCGATCGCGCGAGCGATGCAGAGACGCTGCTGCTGGCCCCCGCTGAGCGCCGTCCCGGGCGCCTTGAGCTTGTCTTTCACCTCATCCCAGAGGGCCGCACGGCGCAGCGAAGCTTCCACCAGCTCGTCCATGTCCCCGCGGAACCCCGCGACGCGCGGGCCGAACGCAACGTTGTCGTAGACCGACTTGGGGAACGGGTTCGGCTTCTGAAAGACCATCCCAATTCGGCGCCGAACTTCGACCGGGTCGACGCCTGGGTCATACAGGTCGATCCCGTGGTAGAGGATCTGGCCCTCGAAATGCGCCGTGTCGACCAGGTCGTTCATGCGGTTGAAGCAGCGCAGCAGGGTGCTCTTGCCACAGCCGGAGGGACCGATGATCGCGGTGATCCGATTCTTGTGGACCTGGAAGCTGACGTCGCGCAGGGCCCGGAATCCACCGTAATAGGCGGAGAACGATTGGACGTCAAAGACGACCTCGACGTCCGTCAGCGGGCGCTCGTCGGCTTCACGCGCGGTCACCGTTATGCGCGGTTGCTGCTGATCAGTTCGGGTCTCCGTCGCCGCCTCGCGCGGCGTCATCTCGACGGCCATACGTTCCTCTACCACCTTCTATCGTACCGGTTGCGCAGGATGATGGCCGTTGCATTGACAAGCAGAATCACAACGAGGAGCACGACGATCGTGGCCGCCGTCAGGGCGCGGAACTCGGCCTTCGACTCGCGGGCGAAGTTGTATACGATCGTGGGCAGGGCGGTATAAGAGCCAAAGAGCTGGCTCAGGATGCTGCCGCTGGAGCTGAAGGTGCCGGCAACGGCGCCCACCAGCAGCAACGGCGCCGTTTCCCCGAAAGCCCGCGCCAGGCTCAGGATCGACCCCGTCATGATGCCCGGCGCCGCGTAAGGAAGCACGTGGCTACGGACCGTTTCCCACCGAGTCGCGCCGACTGCAAGAGCCGCTTCCCGAATGCTGACCGGAACCGCGCGCAGCGCCTCCGAAGTGGTGATCACGACGATCGGCAGCACGAGTACGGCGAGCGTTAGCCCTCCCGCGGTCAGCGTGTTGCCGAGCCTCAGCAGCGTCACGAAAACGGCCAGGCCCAACAGGCCGAATACGATCGCGGGGACTCCAGCCAGGTTGCGGATATTTGTATTGATGAAGCGAGTGGTGCGCGTATCGTGGGCATACTCCTCGAGGTAGACGGCTGCGGCAATGCCCAGAGGAATTGCCAGCACCACCACGAAGCCCATGAGCAGCAGGGAGCCGATGATTCCCTGGCTGATCCCGGCGCGTTGGGGCCGCGCCGAAAGCTGTCCCGTAAGGAACTCGAGTGGCCGCTCGACGAACACCGGGATCGCCTTGATGATGATGTCGCCCAGCAAGACTGCGAGCACGGCCAGCGCGAGAAGCAGCGACATCAGCAGCAAGCCCTGCAGCAGGTAACCCCGCCAGTCGACCGTCGCGCTGCGAAGGCGACGCTCAACAAGCTCCGTGGTGGTCACCTGCTGCGGGCGACCAATGCTGGCCATCAGTAACGCTCACGCACTCGGCGGACAAAGCTGTCACTGACGAGGTTCAGCCCGAGGGTCACTGCGAAGAGCAGGAAGCCGACGAAGAATAGGCTTTCGAACGTGAGGGCCGCGCCCCGCACGCTGTCGGACCCGATAGCAAGTGAGGTCATAGCGGCTGTCATCGTCTGCCCCGGGTGAAACGGATTGAGCTCGAAGAGACTCCCTCCGGTGGCTCCCGCGGCGATGGCGACGATCATCGTCTCGCCGATCGCACGCGAGACGCCCACGATCAGCGCTGCCATGATGCCGGAGATGGCGGCGGGCACGACGACCTGGAGGCTGGTGGTGCGCTTGCGTGCGCCGAGGCCGTACGACGCCTCGCGAAGGTAGGCGGGGACCGCATGCATCGCATCCTCGGCGACTGACGCGATCAGCGGCATGATCAGGATCCCCACCGCCACACCCGCCGCCGCCATGTTGAAGAGGGGAGCCCCGCTGACGGGGTGGATAAGAATCGGGCTAATCCAGGTGAGCGCAAAGAAGCCGAGCACCACGCTTGGGATCGCGGCGAGTACCTCCAGCGCCGGCTTGAGCAGGGCGCGCGTGCCGGCCTGCGCGTACTCCGAGAGGTAGATCGCGGCGCCGATCCCCAGAGGGGCGGCAATCAGCATCGCGACCCCGGCAATGATGAGCGTGCCCGCCAGGAGGGTTCGGACGTCATACATGCCGCGTCTTGGAAACCAGCCATCGGTCCACAGGCTGGCGGGATTCACCCTCACCGCGAAGGAGAGGGCGTTGCCGATCAACGAGAGAACGATCGCCGCGCTGATCACGATCGATAGGACAGCGGCACCCATGAAGAGGAAATGAATCGTCCGCTCGCGCCGACGTCGACCGGAATCGAGACGCAGATCGGCGATGGAGAGGCTGCCGGGAGCGGTTCTGTTGCCTGCGGTCATCGGCGCGACGATCCTAGCGGAGAGGCGGGTTGAGGGAAAGGTGGGAGCCGGAGGGTGGAGCGCCGCCCGGCTCGGTGCGTTGCATGCCCAGGCCTAGCCGGCAGCCGCTGTCCACGCTTCGCGGGCCTTCTCCAGCTCGTCGCTCTTCAGAGCGATGTAGTCCGCTTCCGTGACCGCCTTGATCCCCGCATCGGAGAGGTAGTAATCGACGAATGCCTTGATCGCGGGGTTCTCCTTCATCTTGTCGGTGTTGACGTAGATGAACAGCGGACGGGACATCGGGTACTGGCCGCTCGCGATCATTTCGGCGTCCGGAGGCACGCACCCCTTCCCACCATCCACCTGAAGAAGGGTGACCTTGTCCTTGTTCTGGTCGGCGAAGGCGAAGCCGACCCAGCCGAGGGAGTTTGGCGACCCCGCGATCCCCTCGATGATGACGTTGTCATCTGCGGAAGCAGTGTAGTCGGGCCTCGTCGTCGGCTTCTCCTTGCCGCGCTCCGTGCTGATCTTCGTGATCGCGAGCTCGACGAACGTGTCGAACGTGCCCGACTCCTCGCCCGGGGCGGTTACATCCAACCGCGCGTCCGGATAAGGGGCGTGTGACTCGCCGTACTTGGCCTTGTCGAGGGAGCCGGCGAGGTCTTTCGCAAGGGTGTTCGCATCGGACCACTTGCTGAAGCCCTGTGACTCAGGACCTAGCAGAGCGTATAGATCAAGGAAGCTGAGGCAGGTGACGCCGGTGTTGTCCGGTGATGTGATGACGCTGATGCCGTCGATGCCGATCTTGAGCTCAACGTAGTTGATGCC
>JALYSK010000009.1 GCA_030854805.1 Chloroflexota bacterium
GCGCCCGATGACATGAACCGGGCAAATTCCCGGGCTCGAGCATTCGTGATCGGCAACCCGCGGAGCTTGCCCGCCAGCTCGTACCACTCGTCGGCAGGAAAGATCGCGAGGCAGCGATCCAACCAACGCGCCAGCGTGGCGCCTTCCGCGAGGCGCGGTCGAAAGCGGACCGGGATCGCGACGCGGCCACGATCGTCCAGCGCGTGCCGGAACTCGCCGGTGAGAAAAGTCGCTCGTTCCACGCTCGGGATTCACCACTACTCCCCATTTGACCCCACTTTGGGCCACAGGGCGCCATCATACAGGTCGCAGCCCGCCCGTCAAGGGATTTCGGCGCGGAACTTTTCGGGCCCCACTGGGGCGCGCGCGCGATCGCTGGCGCGACAGCCGGGAGAGCAGGTCCGCAGGCAAACCCCATGGACCGGGGGCAGCCTCGAGGAGGGGACGGCAGGCCGAGGCGATACTCGGCGGGGTCGAGACCGCCTAGCTGCGGGCCGCTGCCTTGCGACGCTCCTGCTCGGAGAGGAAGCGCTTGCGCAGCCGGATCGAGGTCGGCGTCACCTCGACGAGCTCGTCGGAGTCGATGAACTCGATCGCGGACTCCAGGGTCAGGAGGCGCGGCGGCGTGGGGATCCGATAGTCGCCGTCAGTCGCCTGGGTGCGCATCTTGGAGAGCTTCTTCGACTTGGTCGGGTTGACGTCCATGTCCCCAGGGCGGGAGCTCTCGCCGATGATCATTCCCTCGTAGACCTCGACCGACGGGCCGATGAACAGCTCCCCGCGCTCGATCAGGCTGGAGAGTGCGTAGGCGCGGCTCTCGCCGGTGCGATCCGCGACCAGGACGCCGCTGGTGCGATGCACCACCTCCCCGGCCCACGGCCCGTAGCCCTCGCCGAACTGGTGCAGCAGCGCGGTTCCCCGCGTGTCGCTCAGGAGCTGGCCGCGGTACCCGATCAGTCCCCGCACCGGGATGATGAACTCCATTCGGGCGCGGCCGTCGGGATCGCTGCTCATCTGCTCGAGTCGCGCCTTGCGACCGGCGAGCGCCTGCTGGACCGCCCCGATGTACACCGGCGGAATGTCGATGGTGATGCGCTCATACGGCTCGGTCACCTCCCCGTCGACGGTGCGCAGGATCACCTCGGGCCGCGAGATGGTGAGCTCGAAACCCTCGCGCCGCATCTGCTCGATCAGGACCGCCAGCTGAAGCTCGCCGCGGCCACGCACCTCAAAGGTCTCGGCCGACTCAGTGGGGTGCACCTCGATCGAGACGTTGCCGAGCACCTCGCGCTCGAGACGAGCCTTGATCTGGCGCGAGGTGACGAACGTGCCGTCGCGCCCTGCCATCGGTGAGGTGTTGACGCTGAAGGTCATGCGCAGCGTGGGAGTGTCGACGTCCAGGCGCGGCAGCGGCCGCGGGTCAGCCGAATCGGTCAACGTATCGCCGATCGTCACCTCGGGTAGCCCGGCGACCGACACGATATCGCCCGGGCCGGCCTCGGTGATGTCGACCCGGTCGATGCCGTGAGCCGTCTGCAGGGCACTGACGGTGCCGGTGAGGGTCACCGTGCGGCCGGGCTCGATCACGCCGGCGGTGTCATTGGCCTCCTCGCGCACCACGCTCACCCGCTGGCCTAGCCGGATGCGGCCGTTGCGGATGCGACCCACCGCCATACGCCCCAGATAGTCGTTGGCCATCAGGTTGGTGACCAACAGCTGAAGCGGATGGCCTTCGGTATAGGTCGGCGGCGGGGTGACCTCCAGCAGCAGGTCGAGCAGGGGCCGCAGATCGCTCCCCGCCAGCGCGAGGTCGCGGGTGGCGGTCCCCGCCCTGGCATTGGTATAGACGATCGGGAACTCGATCTGCTGCTCGTCCGCACCCAGATCGATGAAGAGCTCATAGACCGCGTCGAGCACCTCACCGGGTCGCGCGTCGGACCGATCGATCTTGTTCAGTGCCAGGATGACCGGCAGGCGGCGCGCCATCGCCTTGGTCAGCACGTAGCGGGTCTGGGGCAGCGGGCCTTCGGCGGCGTCCACGAGGAGGAGGGCCGCGTCCACCATGAGGAGTGATCGCTCGACCTCGCCTCCGAAGTCGGCATGGCCGGGCGTATCGACGATATTCAGACGGACCCCGTCGTAGTCGACGGTCGTCTGCTTGGCGAGGATCGTGATCCCCTTCTCGCGCTCGAGGTCCATCGAGTCGAGGACGCGGTCGACCAGCGTTTCGTTCGAGCGGAACGTACCGGTCTGGCGCAGCATCGCGTCGACCAGGGTCGTTTTGCCGTGGTCGACATGGGCGATGATCGCGATATTCCGCACGTCGTGCCGCACGCCGGCGCCCGGCGCCGGCGTGGCAGCCGTGCCGGTCGACATCGGCCGAGTATGGGCGCAATCGCCCGCCATCGGGAATTCAGGCGGGGATGTGACGCTCGCTCTTGTGGAGGCGCGCGATCAGAGCCTCCATGATCGGCACCGCAATCTGTGGATGCTCCTTCAGCAGCGCGGTGAACTCCCAGGCGACCAGGAGCAGGCATTCGGTCTCTTCGGCCGCCACCACGCTGGCCGTTCGCTCGTGATTCTCCAGAAGCGCCAGCTCGCCGAAGAAGTCGCCCGGGAGCAGCTCAGCCAGCGGCCCATCCGTTCCCTTGCGTTCGACCGTCGCCCTGCCGGAGAGAACGATGTACAGGGCGCTGCCGGTCGTGCCCTCGCGCACGATCTCCTCTCCGGCCGCGTAGGTCCGACGCTTGCCTGTCTCCGCCAGGCGCTTGATCGTCCTGCGGTCCAGCCGCGCAAGGAGCGGGACCGAGGCCAGTGTCTGCTCGAGCTCCATCCTTCCTCCGTGGGTCGCTCCGCCGTCCTCTGACGCCGCATGGTAGCGCCGATGGTCGTTCGGAGAAAGGGGCCGGACGCGGCCTTATATGGAGCCCACGGGCAGCTCCGTCGAGCTGCGTGTGCCGTCAGGGCGCCGAAAGACCTTCCGCACGACGAACGGACCGGAATCGGGATAGACATAGGAAAGGCCCACGTAGACCCCTCCGAGGTAGCGCCAGTGGCGCTGGCCGTTGGCGGCGACCACCTCTTCCACGGTGGCGTGCGAATCGCGGCTGAACGTTGCGGCCCGGGTACCGATCACCTGACCGGCATCATCAACGTCGTAGAGCCGGTACTCTCCCTTGCTGACGCCGACCTCATAGAACTGAAAGACATCGCCGAGGGTCGGCGTCGGTTCCGGGGTCTCGGTTGGCTCGACACTGTCGCTCGGCGTCGCCGTTGGCACAGGGGTGGGCCCCGTTGTGGCCGCTGGAGTCGGCGATGCGGACGCCACGCCCGGGAGGATCCCGTTGAGCACCGCCCAGGTGGCGGCGCCGCCTCCGCCGAGCAGGATCAGCAGCAGGAGCACTGGCACGAGCACGCCCCGACGCCGCCGCGACTTCTGTGCGGGTTCGCGCGACGGCGGGGCGGGGGCGTGAGGACGCCGCAGCGCCTCGAGCTCCTCCGTGGGAATGACAAGCACGCCGCGCAGGTAACGCGGGCAGTTGCCGTAGCCGCGTTGCAGACAGACGCGGGTCTGTTGCTCGTCAGAGAGCGGTGCCGGATCGCCGAAGGCGTAACAGCGATGCTCATCCGTGGCGCCGTCGACGTAGCCGGTCCGATCGTTGGCGAGACCCAGGAAGGGGCAGACGGTCTCCGGCCGCTCGGCCAGCCGGACAAATAGCGCCTTGCGCTCCGCCTCGCGAGCAGCCTCCGCGTTCGCCTGATTACGTTGGCGTCGCCGGAACAAAAGACCTCCCCTGGGGGTCGCCTCAGGCTTCTCGACCCGCGGCGCTGCTGAGTCTAGCGCGGGCCGTGCAGTGCGGCGACGCCCCCGCTGTGGTCGGGGCATGGTACGAAGGCGCCATTGAGCGAGTCGCGTGGAGAGCGGTAGCGTGTCCCAACGAGGGCGTAACGCCTTCGGGAGGAAGGCTCAGCACCATGGCGCTCGACCCCGTCGATTCCGAGGAACGTCGGCCGATCCCCCGAGCGGGGCGGATCCGCCGCTGCACCGTGCGCCACATCTCGATCCTGCCCGGCCCGGGCGCGCCCACGGTGCAAGTCGGCTGCCTCCTCGGAGGCCGCGACTTTCCGCTTCCGCTCGGGACCATGGATGAGGCTCGGCCGATCTGCAACGCCTGCACCGCCAGATCGGTCTGGCGCGAGGACGAGAGCTAAGTCCCTGGAGAGCGGCCTGTAAGCCGAGTTCTGTCTGGGCCCGAGGGACCCGCGACGGTCATCCATCTGTGCGACCTACCCGAGGGCTGAGCGAGCAGCCTGCTGCGACGCGAACGTCGCCTTGCGCCCTCCTATTCGGTCTTGCTCCGGCTCGAGCTTGCCGCGTTTCACTCCCGCCTCTATGAGCGGGCATCGTCACTGTGGCGCTGGTCCTCGCCTCGCGGCGGACGGGCGTTACCCGCGAACCTGCTCTATGGAGCTCGGACTTTCCTCGGACGCCGCCTTTCGGCGCTCGCGTCCGCGA
>JALYSK010000015.1 GCA_030854805.1 Chloroflexota bacterium
CTGCTCGTCGCCGGCGCCGCGGCTGCGGTGGTGGCACCCGCCGCCACGATCCGCCTTGCGCCGCAGGCAGAAGTGGTCGGCCCGAAGACCTATGACCTGACCCTGACACCGGACGTGCTCAGCGGGACACTGCAGTCGAAGACGACAGGGCACGCGACCGGCAAGTACATCGATCGGACTGCCGCCTCCGGAGTGGTCGTCTTCCAGAACTTCAGCGGCTCCGCGGTCGAGGTGCCTGCCGGGGTGCAGGTGGCCGCCGGCGGGATCGTGTTCGCCACCACCGAGGCGGTGACCGTGCCGCGCAGCACGATCAACCCGTCCGGCGCGATCCGGAGCGGCGACCAGGCCGCGGCGGTCGCCGCGACCAGCCCCGGCCCGGCCGGGAACGTGGGACCGGGGGCGATCAACCGGGTCGTCGACCCGCGGCTCGACGCCCGGCTGCAGGACCATCCGGAGATCAGCCAACCGCGCGTCACCAATCCCGAGGCGACCGCGGGTGGCAAGGAGGCGAGCGGCCCCCAGATCAAGAAGGAGGACGTGGACGCCGCGGCGGCCGCCCTTCGCAAAGATCTCGAGAGCCAGCTGGCGAAGGTGCTCGGCGACCAGGCGGGACGACTCTCGCCGGCGAGTGCGGCGCCCACACCGGTCATCGGGGTCGCCAAGGGGCTCATCGGCACCCGTGATCGGGCGACCTTCGAGCTCTCCGGAACGCTCGCATATGACCATCGCTCGGTCCAGATCGCGGACGTCGAAGCCGCGGCGCGCGACCATCTGGCAAGCGACGCAGCGGCCATCCCCGCCGGGACTGAGCTGCTGGCGGACACCGTCCGAGTCACTCCCGGCGAGGTCACCGTGGCGGGCGACCGCCTCAGCGTGCCGGCGCGGGTGACGGCGCAATCGGCGCCGCGACTCGATCCCGCCACGGTTCGCAATCGGGTCGCTGGACTGTCGGCCGATGCTGCCCGATCGGCGCTGACCGAGTACGGCACGGTGGACTTGAACCTCTGGCCGGGCTGGGTGAGGACCGTCCCAAGCCTGTCGTGGCGAATCGAGGTGATCATCGACCCGGTGCGGCGCACGTGACGCGCATCCTGGCGCTCGACCATGGCAGCCGCCGCGTTGGGGTGGCGGTCGGGGAGACCGAGACCGGTCTCGCCTTCGCTCGCGGCGCCCTCATGCGACGGGGCGGGCAACAGGACGTGGAGGCGGTGGCCCTCCTGGTTCGCGAGGAGGGAGTGGGGACAATCCTCGTTGGACTGCCTCTCAACATGGACGGCAGCGAGGGTCCCCAGGCGGCGGCTGCGCGTGCCTTCGGGAAGCGGCTGGTCGCCATCGGCCCGGAAGTCGTGTATGCGGATGAGCGGCTGACCAGCTGGCAGGCGGGGGAGGATCTGCAGGCGGCCGGAAGGCGCCCGACCCGACGGAGCGGCGAGCTCGACTCTGCGGCGGCCCAGCTCTTCCTGCAACAATATCTGGACGACCGGCGCCAGCCGGCCCCCAAGGAGGCTCGATGACCGAACGACCGATCTCGCCTGGTGAGCGCAACGAGCGCCGCAACTCGCGAATTCGCCAGCTGCGCAAGCAGCGCGAGGCACCGATCCGTCGTCGGAAGACCTTCCAGCCGGTGGTTCTGCTCGCATGGTTCGCCGGGGTCGCTGCGCTGGCGGGGATTGTGATCTTCCTTGGCTTCCTGGCCTTTGCGCCGCGGCTGCTCGCGTGGGTCGAGGAGAACCCCGGCTGGATTGAGCAGGGAGTGGTGCGCGACTTCGTGCAGTGGTATCAGCCGGACGTGCTCAAGGACGTGCCGGCCAGCGCGGATCGTCAGCGGATCACGGTCGACGTGCCGCCTGGCACGACCGACAGCCAGATCGGGAATATCCTGCTCCAGAAGGGCGTGATCAAGAGCCAGCTCGCCTTCCAGTACGCCGTTCTGAACGCGGGACGCTCGGGGACGCTGGCGGCCGGCATCTACGACCTGTCGCCGACCATGCGGCCGAGCCAGATCGTGGCCGCGCTGCGCCAGTTCGCAGCGCCGGAGGTCACTGTTCGCCTGGGAGAGGGCTGGCGGCTCGAGCAGATCGTCGCGGAGCTGGCGAAGAGCGAACTCACCATGAATATCGACGAGTTCGTGGGCCTGGTGAAGACGCCGCCCGCCAGCCTGCTGAAGCAGTACGGCTTCTTCGCCGATCTTCCGGTCGGCCGCAGCCTGGAGGGCTACCTGCCACCGAACACCTATCGGATCGACGGCAATGCCAAGGCGGTCGAGGTCTTGAAGGTCTTTCTCGATGAATTCAACAAGAACCTCACCGCGGAGATCCGCGACCAGCTCGCCAAGCGTGGCAAGACGATCGACTACGCCGTCACCGTGGCCTCGATCGTGGAGCGCGAGGCCGTGCTGGAGAAGGAGCGTGCACTCATCGCCGGGGTCTACACGAATCGGCTCGACAACCCGGACAACGCCGAGACCTCGGGCCTGCTCAACGCGGATCCGACGCTGCAGTGGGCGCTTGCGACCGTCAAGTTCGGCAAGATGCCGGCGGCCCAGTGGGGGTCGATCGCCTGGTGGTCCGCGCTCCAGGTCGGCGGCGCGGAGGTTCAGCTGCCTCCGGAGCTGGCGGGCTACCAGACGTACGTGCATCCCGGCCTGCCGCCGGCGCCCATCGCGGCTCCCCGTGTCAGCTCGATCCGAGCCGCGGCCTTTCCCGATACCGCCGCCGGCTACCTGTACTTCACCGCCGGCTGCCCCGGCGGAAAGCGCGACGGCTCACACTACTTCGCGACGACCAACGCTGAGCAGGAGGCAAACAGCGCCAGGGCGAACGGCGAATGCCCGCCGGCGTGATCGACGCGACTGCCCAACGCCTGACCGCTCTGCGCCGCCTGCTCGGCGGTCTCGACCTTGATGCTGCGGTGATCAGCCGCGCGGCGCATATGCGTTACTTCTCCGGCTTCCAGCTGGCGCGCGGCGAGGAGGCGACCTCGGGCCACTCCGGCACGCTGTTCGTGACGGCGGACGAGCAGATGATCCTTGCCGACGCGCGCTACGCCGAGCAGGCTCAGGCAGAGGCGCCCACCTGGGAGCTGTTCAGGACGAGCCGCTCGCTGGCTGAGGAGCTGTCAGAGCTCCTGGGAGGCCGCGATGTGCTGCACTGCGGCATGGAGGCCGAGTCGCTGACCCACGCTGACTGGTCGGACATCGCGCAGCTGGCGCCCGGGTCCGAGCTGCATAGAATCGACGAGGAGCTGGCCGCGCTGCGCATCATCAAGGACGAACGCGAGATCGAGCTGATCGGGAGGGCGTGCGCGCTCGGCGACCGCTGCTTCGAGCATCTGCTCGGCGGGCTGCGGCCAGGGATGAGCGAGCGGCACCTCGCCTGGGAGCTGGAGTCGTTCCTGCGCGCCAATGGATCGGAGGGACTCGCCTTCGAACCGATCGTGCTCTCCGGCACGCGCGCCTCGATGCCACATGGACGCCCGTCCGACGCCCGCATCGAGTCCGGCAACGTGCTGCTCCTCGATTTTGGATGCCAGATCGACGGCTACCGATCCGACATGACGCGCACCGTCTTCGTTGGGGAGCCGGACGATGAGCTTCGCGACCTGTATGCCACCGTGCGGGCTGCCCAGCAGGCGGCGATCGACCTGGTGCGGCCCGGCGTGGCCGGCGTGGCCGTCGATGCGGCGGCGCGGGACGTGATCGCCAAGGCCGGCTACGGCAATGCGTTCGGCCATGGATTGGGTCACGGGATCGGGCTCGAGACCCACGAAGCGCCGATGCTGCGACGCTACCCCGAGCCGCTTCAGCTCGGCATGGTCTTCAGCGTCGAGCCCGGGATCTACCTGCCGGGTCGGACCGGCATCCGGATCGAAGATATCGTGGCGCTCGAGGAGTCAGGGCCGCGGCTCCTCACCACCGCTCCGCGCGAGCTCCTGGTCATCGGCTGATCTGCTCCCGGCGCGGGGGCATCGGCTCGTGGCCTATCCTGAGCAAGCCACCCATCGATCGAAGCAGGAGACGCGGTTGATCAGCACCGGAGAGGTGAAGAAGGGGGTCATCATCGAGCTGGATGGCCAGCTCATGAAGGTCCTCGACTGGAGCCACATCAAGATGGCGCGTGGCTCCGCACAGGTGCGCATGAAGCTGCAGAATGTGCGCAAGGGCGACATCGTGGAGCGCACTTTCCAGGCCGGCACGCGCTGGCCTCGCGCGCGCGTCGAGCAGCGCAAGGTGCAGTACCTGTACTCCGACGGTGATGCCTACCACTTCATGGACACCGAGACCTACGACCAGTTCACGGTCCCCGCTGCGCTGCTCGGCGACGATGCGCGATACCTGGTCGAAACCACCGAGGTCTTCGTCTCCAGCCACGAGAGCGAGATCCTCGGCGTCGACCTGCCGG
>JALYSK010000028.1 GCA_030854805.1 Chloroflexota bacterium
GTGCTCGGGTCGCCGGCGACGACCTCTCCGGTATTGACGCCGGTGCGGTTGATGAGCACCACCCCGTAGCGTTGCTCGAGCTCGAGGTTGATGCGCTCGAGCGCCTCCTGCATCTCGGCCGCCGCGCGGACCGCCCGGAGCGCGTCGTCCTCATGTAGGCGTGGCAATCCGAAGACCGCCATCACGGCGTCACCGATGAACTTCTCGACCGTGCCGCCGTGCCGCTCGAGGACGGCCCGCATCTCGTCGAAGTAGCGGCTCATCACTTCGCGCAGCGCCTCGGAGTCCAGGGCCTCCCCACGGTCGGTCGAACCCTTGAGGTCGCTGAAGACGATCGTCACGGTCTTGCGAACTTCCTGGGGAGGCGGGGCGGCCGCCAGCGGCGTCCCGCAGAAGCCGCACAGGCGGAACCTGGCGGGATTCTCCTCGCCGCAGCTGGGGCAGATCTGCACGACCGTGAGTCTAGCGGTGCCGATCAGCCTGCCCCGGCAGGCGATCGGTCCGCTGCTACTTGGGCGAGCCGGGCCGCCAGCTGCCGTTCACCGCGGTATAGACCGTGAAGTCGAGATATGCCACCCCGTTGATCTTCACGTTCTTGATGCTCGAGACGCAGCTCGGTGCCGGGTTGGCCACCCGAGACTTCTTCACGCAGGACGGCACGAGCTGGTAGGTGGGAGCGTTATCGGCGCGGTGATAGAGGAAGAGCTTCGGGTTGACCCTTCCGGCTGCCGCCTTCCCGACGAGTAGCTCAAGCACCAGCGGATTGTTTGGACTCGATGATGGGGCATGGAGGTCCAGCCGCTCCCCGATGCACCGGACCCCCGGCACGACGAGCGAGCAGACTGCCTCGTTCTCCTCGTGCAGGACCACCTCGCCCACCACGCCGGGTGGCACAGTGATCCTGGAGAACTGGACCGGGTCCGACGAGGAGGTTGAGATCGTGGTGCTGCCCTGGCCGGTCGCGAAGCCGCTCGCGTCGTCCGGTGCCGCGGACGGACTCTGGACCTGGGTGGTGGCGCTCGCCGAGTTGTTTTCGGTGTGCGGGTCGGGCTCGGTGGCTGAGACGGAGACAGTGCTCACCGCGGTGCCCGGCGTGCTGGGTGCCGCCACGTCGATGGTCAGCGTCCGGCTCGCGTCCGCCGCGAGGGTACCGAGGCTGCAGTCGACCTGACCTCCTGTCTCAGCGCACGACGGGTCCGACGCGCCCAGGAAGCCTGAGCCGGCCGGCAGCACCTGGGTGACCGAGACGTTGGTGGCCGGGTCGGGGCCGAAGTTGGTCAGGTCGGTGGTGTAGCGGATCGGCTTGGTGGCGGTGACGGGGTCGGGCGCGTCGGTGAAGGACGTGATTGCCAGGTCGGCACCCGAGGGGATGCCAGCGGTTGGCTCACCCTTGAGACAGAGACCAAAGAGCGTGCCGCCAGTGTTGATGGGGCCAATTTCGATCGCGCCCGAGGCGATATTGAAGCGGTAGAAATTGTTGGTATTGAAGTCGCCGGCCCAGAACGATGTGCCATTGGGGTCGAGGTTCAAAGAAAACCAGCCGTTTTGCCCTGCGGCGTCGTAGGTCAGTACGACCGCGCCGCTGCCGTCCAGACGCTTGATCTCGGTCCTATCGGCGACGAGCAGACCGCCGGTCCCATCGCCAGGCGGCAGAAGCCTCAGTGCATAGGCGTTATCGGAACCTGGAAGCGTCGCGAAGGTCGCGAGTTGGGTGTCGGTCTGGACGTTAAAGCGGCGAATCTCCCGTCCTTCGGAGGCGTAGAACATCGTCGCTTGATCTGCGGCCAGATCAATCCAGTCAGGACCGCCCGTCCCGTCCGCCGAGACGGCGTCGGCGTGAACGAGCGTGCCGGCGGCGTCGTACTCTTCAATATGGCTATCAGCCGGGCCACCAACAAAGAAATGCCCGTTGGAGGCAAATACGACTGATTCGGGTGAAGGCCGAGAGGGAATCGTCTGAGCGATGGCGTGGGGGCTCGGGTCGTTGTACACGACCACGTTCCCAGCCGAGAAGCTCGTCGTGTAGAGCTTGTCGAGCGCCGGATTGAACGCACAGCCGGTGGTGAACCCGGCCGAGCCGTCAGTGATGGTTTCCTTGAACGTGCCGGCATTCGTGTAGACGTTGTACTGGCCGCCGCCGACGCCGGCAAAGATGTCCCCCGCAGTCCAAACCGTTGAGGATCGGGCCGGCGCCGCGCCGAGCAGTGTCCCGAGCACCAGTGCGAGTGCCAGCATGAGGGCTCGCGCCCGGCGATCTCCGATGATCACTTCCTGGACTCGGAGATGGGCAGCGACTGGGCCTGCGACCAGCACTCGGTGCGGCGAGCCAGCTCGGATGGCGCCTGCCACGGGCACGCCCCCTTCAATCTTTGGTAATGGGCACTCTCAGAGGTGGATGGGTCGCCGGGATGAACCCGGACTTCGTCCGACTTCACGCCACCGTAGTCCCACTGTCCGCACCTGTCTACCCCTCACAGCCGACCGGTGCCAACCTGCACCGCCGGAATGGGCGGGGCGCAAACGGTCAGGCGGGACGGCTGACGACCCTCGTGAGCAAAACCCGATCGTCCATGAGCTGGGCCGCCCACCGGATGGCGGCCTCGACCGAGATCACGCTCCCGCTGTCGAGCGGTCCGCGCCGGTCGTAGATCGCGCGATACAGGCACAGCCGCTCGAAGAGCTGATCGCGGCGGTCCTGCGTCTGCATCGGTTTCCCTGGGGCATGATTGTTCCCTTCGATCGTGCACACTCGACAAGGCAGCGGCAATCGTCGGGCGGACATCGAACCGGTCCTGTTACGGACAGGGGGCCGACCCTAGCTGCGGGCGAGTGCGCCGCGGTAGAGGTCGAGCAGCCGGGAGCTCAGGCCGGGACCCGAACCGACGAGCTCGAGGAAACGAGCACCGTCCAGCGCCAGGAGGCGCCCATCCGTCTGTGCGGTGACCGTCGCCGTTCGCGGCGTGTGCTGCAGCAAACCGATCTCGCCGAAAACGTCGTCGGCGCCCAGCTCTCGCAGGCGAACCCGCTCGGTGCCGCGTGGAGGCAGCTGGGTGACCGCGAAGGATCCCGAGCTGATGACGTAGAAACGGTCGGCGGGGTCGCCCTGCCGCACCACCTGCTCGCCGGCCGAGACGGCAACCGGCGAGAAGGCATCAGCCGCCGCCTCAAGGCGATTCGACGGTAGACCCGCAAAGATGGGAAGCTCGAGGATGCGGCTGCGTTCGAGATCGAGCGGCCTTGGACGACCGGCGCGCACGCTGAGCACGAGGGCGCCGACAGCGGAGATCGCCGTCGCCACGCCGGAGCCGATCAGGAGTGGCCCAATGCCGACCGTGGAGGCGAGCACCGGATAGGTGAGCGAGCCGCCGGCATAGAAGAGGGCCGACGTCATCTGAATCACGCCCAGGGCCCGGCCTCGAAATGCGTCCGGCACGATCCGCTGGATCAGCGTCGTGTTCACGACGTCGAGCAGGAGCGCGCCCGCGACGCCGACCCCGATGGCGAGCATGGCCGGGACGAGGCTGTTGGTGAATCCCAGCCAGATCAGGCCGATACCGCCGGCGAACCCGCCGATGAGCAGGGGCACGCTGAGGCGTCGGGCCACCAGTGACCCGGCGGCGAAGCCGGCCAGGACTCCGCCCACGCCGGTCGCCGCGTTGAGATACCCGGTCCCGGCCTCGCCGGCCCGCAGAACGTCGAGCGCGATGACGACGGTCAGCACTCCCAGCCCGCCGCCGACAAGGCTCGTCACCGAGTCGAGCAGGAATGGGCCGGCGAGCGGACCGGCCAGCTCGCGCCAGGTCGGGCCGGGGGCCGATCCCTCGGCAGCGGCCTCGGGTGAAGCCTCGGGTGCATGGCGCGGGAGCTTGAAGAGGATCGCCGCCACGACCCCGAAGGAGGCCGCGTTCAGGAGGAACGCGAGCGCGAGCCCGCCGGTCGCGATCAGCACGCCCGCCAGCGCGGGGCCGACGATAAACGCCAGGTTGTCGAGCGTGGCCCAGGCGCTGTTCGCCGGCCCCAGCTCGCTCTCGTCGACGAGGGTTGGAAGGAGCGCAGCCAGCGCCGGGCCGAAGAAGGTCGAGAAGCAGGCGGCGAGGATGGAGACGGCGACGATGTAGCTGACCGGGGCATGGATCACCACCAGGCCGGCGAGCACTACCATCAGCACGCCCCGGGCGAGATCGGTCACCAGGAGGACCATGCGACGGTCGTAGTGGTCGACCACCCAGCCCGCAGGCACCGAGAGGATCACGTACGGGAGGATGCGGGCCGCTCCCATGACGCCAAGCAGCACGGGATCTCCCGTTTCGGTGTAGATGACGATCAGGATCGCGACGAGGTAGAGCCAGTCACCGATCCCTGACACGAACTCACCGAAGAGGAGGCGCGCCAGCTCCCGGTTGCGCAGGAGCTGCCGGTAGGCGGTGAACACGGCGCTAGCGGGCCGGCCTGCTGCGTCGCGGGTTGTCGGCGACCGCCGCCAGGATGGCCTTGAGCTCGAACGGAGTGAGCCCGGGATGCTTGGCCAGGATCAGCGCGGCCAGGCCCGCGATATGCGGTGCGGCAAAGCTGTTGCCTGTCGCAACCGTGTTGCCGCCGTCCTTCCAGGCGATCGGCACATCGACCCCCCACGCCCCGAACTCGACCGGTGGATCCGGGTTGTAGTAGAAGCGCATCGGATCAGCCTGAGCGTGAGCGGCGACGCTGAAGACCGAGCTGAAGAGCGACGGGTAGCTCGGAGCGGGGACGTTGTTGGCCGCGCTCACGAGCACGACGTTGTGAAAGTACGCCTCGTCGACGAGCCCGTGGAAGACCGGGAATAGCGCCTCGCTCTTCGATGAGAGGCTCAGGTTGACGACGTTGAGCCGCTGCTCGATCGCCCATTCGAGGCCAGCCGCGAAGGCCGTGCCCTTGCCGCGGAGGTCGGCGCCCAGGACGCGGATGGAGACCAGCTCGACGTCGGGGGCCAGACCCAGGATGATCCCGCCGCAGGCGGTGGCATGGCCGAACAGGTCGCCCAGCTCGTCACGGACAATCTTTGGCTCCCCGTCGACCATCTCCACCGCGACCTTCTCGGTGACGCGGCCGCGGAGGGCCGGATGCTCGCTCTCCAGCCCGCTGTCGATGATCCCCACCCGCATCCCGGCACCGGTGGAGCCGCCCCACGCCCAGCTGCGGTTCAGGCCACGGATGCGCATACGACGCGCAAGCCGTAACGGGTCGACGTCGACGAACGGCTCGGACCAGGCGGGAAGGTCGAGGTCGGTCACGCTCTGCGCGTGGTCCGCTCGGCGTGCTTCGCCACGATCTCCAGGATATCTGCGACGAGCGCCAGCTCACGGTCGGTCATGGTGCGCAGCCGGGCAACATTCTCGGCCAGATGCCAGAACGGTGACTCAGAGTCGGCGTCGAGACCCCGAGTGGCCTCGCCCACCAGCACCTCGATCTGGGGTTCGGTCAGTCCGTCGGCCCCGATCTGGCGCAGCACCTCGTGCAGCAGCCGGCCCGTGTCGCGTTGGACGCGCGCGGCGCTGATGGCCGCTGTCGCTTGCGCAGCAAAGACGCCGAGCAGCTCCATGTCGCGCAAGGAGAACGAGGCCGAGTCTCGTTTGTCGAGCACCTGCAGGACACCGACCGTCCCCTGCTCATCGAAGAGAGGTACCGCAGCGATCGAGCGCGGCACGTAGCCGGTTCGCTCCGCGACCGTGCGGTCAAAGCGTGGATCGTGAGCGACGTCGGAAAGTGCGAGGGCCTGGCCCGTCGAGAAGACGTAACCGGCGATCCCCTGCGAGGGCTTCACCGAGAGACCGATCGCGCCAGCGCCCTGTGCCCCCGAGGCGACGCGGTATTCGAGCCGATCCGGGTCGCGCTCGAAGAGGGCGATCGATGACGCCTCCGCGTCGAACAGGCTCGTCGTCGCATCGACGATCGACTGGAGGAGGCGCTCCTCGACGTCGCCCTGGATCTGTTTCGCGACAGCAGCACGCCGCGCCGCAGCGATCAGTGCTGCAAGCGCGGCGTCCAGCTCAGCTTCAGGCACGAATTCCTAGAGCTTGCGTGGGCATGACCCTCGACATCCTCGTCGTCGGTCAGCTTCTCTTGGCCCAGCCATGACCCTCGACATCCTCGTCGTCGGTCAGCTTCTTTTTGCCGCCATGACCCTCGACATCCTCGTCGTCGGTCAGCTTCTTTTTGCCGCCGTGACCCTCGACGTCCTGGTCGTCGGTCAGCCGCTTCCGGGGGCCGCCCCCGTGACCCTCGACATCCTGGTCGTCGGTCAGCCGCTTCCGGGGGCCGCCGCCGTGACCCTCGACATCCTGGTCCTTGATCTCGTCGCTCATGATATGACCCTCCACTGAGTCGTCTGCAATTACTTCGCCGCCGCGACCGATGTCGCGAAAGCCTTCGCCTGTTGGCGGCCGTTTGAACCTGTCCACGTGCATTCTCCTATGCCGCCGCTGGCTTTACGAGGCCAACACTATCGTTCGTACGCGTTGCCCGGAAGCCGGTGCCGGACAGCGGGCCTGTCGGCTTGCGGACATCCGATTGGCGACTCAGCGCGCGCCGTGCGCCTCCAGGCGCTCGAGATCGTTGATGATGAGGGTCTCGTGGTCGATGTGCAGAAGGTCGTCGTCGACCAGGCCGGTGAGGAGCTTGTTCACGCTCTGGCGCGTGCCTCCGATCATCGCCGCTAGGTCGGACTGAGTGAATGGCCAGTCGAGCTCCACCCGACCGCGTGCGAGCGGATCACGATCGCGAGCCAGCCGCACCAGCCGCATCGCGAGACGGCCGGCGAGATCCAGGAAGTGCAGCTCCTCGACATGCCCGGTCAAGCGTCGCAGCTCGGCGGAGAGGCTCGTCAGCAGCGCCCGCTGCAGGCTGGCGTCCTCGTCGAGCACGAGCTGGAAGGCATCGCGCGGCAGGTCGAGCGTCTCCGTCACCTCCAGCGAGGTTGCCGTCGCGGACCTGGGTGCCCCGTCAAGGAGCGCCAGCTCGCCGAAGAAATCACCCGGGCGCAGGGTTGCGATGATCGCCTCCTCGCCCCCGGGCGAGGGAAGCACGATCTTGACGGCGCCGCTGATGACAATCTGGAGCGAGTTTCCCGTGTCGCCCTGATGGAAGATCACCTCGTTGCGGCGGAACCGGCGCCGTCGCAGCGAGCGCGCGAGCCTTCGCAGCGACGGATCGTCGACGTGCCTGAAGAGCGCGCAGCGGCGGAGGCTCTCGATCGCGAACTCGTCGTCGGGCACCCGTGATCCCCGCTAAACGCCGTCGTGTAGGACCGCCACGATGATGCCATGCACAGGCTCGCGTCAAGGCTCTCCGCATGTCACCCACTTGACTTCGGGGCTGTCGGACGGCTCGTTGACCGATGCATCGGTCAAGGCGCACGCTGCTCCGCAACTGCAGCCGGTCGACGGTTGCCCGCAGGAACAGGAGGCATCCGATCGTGGACGAGCAGGATCGCGACCAGCACCAGGACGAAGACCCCGAGGGCCACGCAGTGCGCAGGAGCGCATCGCCCGAGGAGGACGACACTGAGGGCCATAACCTCTCGATGAACCCGACCATCGCCGACCAGCTCGCGCGCAGCCGCGACGCCGACGTTCAGCGCGCGGCGCGTGGTGGCTTCTTCCGTCGCGACGCGAAAGAGAGCCAGCGGCGCGGTCGCTGAACAGCCGTGCTCACGACGACCGGGTCGGTGGGGCCCGGTCGTTTGCTGTCCGGCGCGCGACAGCGCAATGCGCACACGATCGACGCCCGGAGGGTCGCGGAAATGATCGGTCCTTTCGCGCACGGGGGCCACGATTCCGTCAACGGGACCGCCGCCCGAGGCGGCCGCAGAGGAGGAATCGATCATGTTCGCACTCGAGACTCTCGCAGATCTCAAGCACCAGGAGCGCCTCGCCCACGCGGCACGCCTGCAGATGGTGGCGCGCGCCCGCGGACCTGAGGACCACTATCTCGACCGCGAGGCACACCGGCGCATCACCGTCCGTCGCCTGACAGCGGCGGCGACCGCGGTCGCCCTGGCTGCCACTGTCGCCGCGGGTGCGCTGGCGCTTGACAGGCCGGCCACCCAGCACCAGCTCAGCGGCGGCGGCGTGACGCGCAGCCGCTGAACCTGAGGGCGCGGCGTCAGGGAATCAAGGGCCGCGCCCACTCGTTGTCGTCCAGGCGACAGGTCGAGAGTCGCCAACCATCCAGAGCACGGGCAACCGCGCTCAAAATCTGGCGTTCACCCTCCGCGCAAGATATCCGGCGCGATCATCTGCTCGAGCGGCACCGAGCCGTCGACAAAGCCGAGCCGCCGCATGATGGCGTATGCGTCCCGCCAGCGGGAGGCGTCGATCGCACCACCCGCGAATCCGCCCTCGCCGGCCCACAGCGTCGTTGTTGCCTTCAGCACCGCGCGCGCGGTGTCGAGGTCATCGGCGATCGTGGGGACGGAGGCCTTCGCGGCCTGCAACCCGGCCTCGGGATCGTCGATCACAGCCTTCTGCGCGCGGGCGGTCGCCTGCGCGAAGCGGCGCACCAGGTCGGCGTCGCCGTCGAGCAAAGCCTGGCCGACGATCGTTCCGGGTCCCGGGAGCGGGGCGATCTTGTCGATCGTGAGCAGGTCGACGGGAATCCCCTGGGCCTCGAGCCGCAGCGGCTCGTTATTGCGGAACCCGGTGATCAGATCCACGTCACCGTTCGCCAGGCCGTCGGCCTGGTTGAATTGCGGGTACTCGCGGATCGTGACGTCCCTCTCGCCCAGACCGCCGGCCGACAGGAGCGCCAGCAGCGCGTGCCACGATGAGCCGAATTTGCCCGGTGTCCCGATCGTCTTGCCCGCCAACCCGGCCGGATCGGACGGAACCTGTCCCTTGCGGCCGATGATCGCCACCGGGAATCGCTCGTAGAGCGTCGCCACGTACACGACCGGGATGCCGCTCGTGCGAGCGATCATCACGTCGGTGGCATCGGCCACGCCGAACTCGGCCTGCCCATCGGCAACGAGGCGCTGCACGTCGGGCGCCTGCTTGTGCTCAATGGTGACCTCGAGGCCGACATCGGCGTAGAAGCCATCCTGCTGGCCGACATAGAAGGGCGCGAACTGCACGTCCGGGCGGAAACCGAGCAAGAGGGTCACCTGTCGGAGCCCAGCGCTGGCGGATGGGCCTGGAGTCTGGATGGGCGAGCAGGCGGCCAGCAGCAGGGCGAGCACCGGGATGGCGAGGCGCGGCGGAGACATCGGTCTCTCCTTATCTACGGATGGAGCACGCGTCGCTCGACGGCGAGCACCAGCCCGTAGAAAGCAAGGCCGGTGACCGCGAGCGTGACGAGCGCGACGAACATGAGCGGCGTGTCGAAGAGGCCTTGGTTGGCGATATTGATGAGCACGCCAAGCCCGACACTGGCTCCCGCCCATTCGGCGACAACTGCGCCGATCACCGCCAGCGTGACTCCGACGCGCAGCCCGCCAAAGATGACCGGCAGCGCGGACGGGACCTCGAGACGGGTCGTGATCTGGCTCGGGGTCGCGCCCAGGCTGCGCAGCATCTCGGCCAGCAGC
>JALYSK010000037.1 GCA_030854805.1 Chloroflexota bacterium
GTGCCGCCCGCCGCGAGGCGCGCGGCGCGCATCGATTCCGGTCCGACGTAGGTGTCTGCATCCAGCCAGCCGCCGCCGGCGGCGACGATGGATGCCAGCCGCGCGATGTGGGCCGCGGTGTGGATCCGCAGCAACGCCTCGTCGTTGGCAGGCGTGATCTCGGCCAGCTGCAGATCGGCACCCACCAGGTGCGCTCCCGCCTCCACGCCGGCCGCCGCCGCGCCGAGACGGGCGGGACGCTCCGGATGGCCCGGTGACGCGTGGGCCGCCATCGCCGGATCGGTCAGGAGCAGAACGCCCGGCATCGGCCGTTAGCGCCGCATGAGGCGAATGGCCAGCAGAGAGCCTTCGAAGAGCAGGTACATCACGCTCGACAGGATCAGGGGCGAGATCGGGTCGCCGCCGGGCGTGGCGACAATCGCGAAGATGACGATGCCGAGCACGGTCCAACGCCGGCTGCGAGCCAGGCGCCGGTGGTCGATGACCCCCACCCGGGCAAGCGCCACGAGCAGGATCGGGAACTCGAAGACCAGGCCGAAGACCAGCATCATGGTGGTCACGAAGCCGACGTATTCCGGTAGGGTCAGAAAGGGTTCGACCCCCTCCATCGCGAACGAGAGCAGGAAGCTGATCGCGTACGGGATGATCACGTAGCCGATGAAGACGCCGAGCGCAAAGAGCGCGAGAGCCGCGATCATCAATGGCCACACCAGGCGACGTTCCCTGCGGGTGAGACCGGGCGTCACGAACCGCCAGACCTGATACAGGATCACCGGCATCGCCAGCGCGATCCCAAGGAAGCCGGAGATCTTGAGGCGTACCGCGAAGGCATCGGTCAGGCTGGTGACAATCAGCGTCTGATGCGAAGCGGGCAACGGCTGGCGCAGCAGCGCGAGCACCGGCTCGGAGAGAAAGAAGCCAACGACCGCGCCGACCACCACCGCTGCGACACTGATGATCAGGCGGCGGCGGAGCTCTTCGAGATGCTCGATGAGGCTCATCGTCGCCGCGTCGTCAGTCACGGCCGATCAAGGTCCTCGGAGCTGGGCGGGTGGGTGCCGGCGGAGGTTACTTGGGTTCGCCGGTGTCGCTCGGGGCCGGACGATCCTCCGACGTCCGCTTCGGCTCGCCTCGGATCGACTCCTCGATCTCATTCGACGCCTTGCGGAACTCCCTGATGCCGCGGCCGATGGCATTGCCGATGTCGGGCAGCTTGCCAGGTCCGAAGATGATCAGCACGATCACCAGCAGCAGGATGAGCTCCCACGGGCCGGGAATCGGCATGCTTCCTCGCCTCCGATCTATCTAGAACCGCGCGAGTGTAGCACCGGCCTCGCGCATGCGCTCTAGCGCGTCCTTGGCCGCGGCCCGCGCCGCTTCCTGCCAATCAGACCCGCTCGAGGCCTCGGAGATCCCGCGCGAGATCGAGACCAGGCCCGGCGCACCTCGTCCGTGGCAGTACCGCACGGCGGCAGCCAGATCGCCGCCCTGCTCGCCAACCCCCGGCACCAGGAAGCCGGGGACGGGGGCGATCGATCGGATCCCCTCCAGCTCCGCGGGGGCGGTCGCGCCCACCACCAGGCCGACGCGGCCATCCGGCCAGCGCTCGGCGGCCCACATGGCCACGCGCTCGAACAGGGGGCGACCACCGGTCGGCAACCCCTGCAGCTGCGCGGCACTCGCATTGCTGGTGCGTGCAAGCAGATAGACCATCCGCCCCGGATACGCGAGGAAGGGCTCAACCGTATCTTCGCCAAGATATGGCGAGAGGGTGACTGCGTCGCCCGACAGGTGGCCAAGCAGCCCGGCGGCATAGCGCTCCGCGGTGCTTCCGATGTCTCCCCGCTTCCCGTCGAGGATGCAGAAGAGATCCGGCGGCACCTCCGCCCGGATCCGCTCCAGGACGCGCCAGCCGGCCGACCCGAGCGCCTCGTAGAAAGCCACATTCAGCTTGACCGCCGCGGCGTGCTCGCTCACGACCTCGAGCAGTCCGCGCGCGAACCGCTCGATCCCGTTCGCATCCGGGCTGAAGCCGTCCGGGAGCCGATCCGGGTGCGGGTCGATGCCGACGCAGAGCGGCGCCCCAACCACCGCGACACGGCGACGGAGCCGATCGAGCGAGCTCCGTGCTGCGAGCTCGCTCATCCAGCGGCCACCGGCACCGCCGGCTGCGGAGTGAGGCGGCGGGCGAGCACCGGGCTCGCCGAGCTGTGGGCATAGTCGAGCAGGCGCAGGCGGAGACGCGGAATGCCCCCAAACATGTCCTGCTCCAGGGTGCCCACGAGGTCGAGAGCGTCACCCTCGGCGGGCAGGGGTCGATCGGCGGGATCGCCGAAGGCGATTGCGTCGAATGCCTCGTTCCCCTTCAGGAGCCGCATCGCGAGATGACGCCCATCGCTGCCCACCCGCCTTGCTTCGACCAGGCGCAGGCCAGTCACGACCAGGACCGGCTCCACGTGGCCGGGACCGAACGGAGCAAGCCGCTCGATCTGCGACGCGAGGGCCCAATCGAGGTGGCGGGCCTTCAGGACGAGGTCGATCGTGACACGGCCGGGCACCTCAAGTGCCGCCAGCGGATCCATCGGGAAGGGCCGGGGAAGGCCACCGAAGGCGGCCGCGAACGCTTCCCAGCCGTGAGGCGCGAGGCTGAAGCCACCCGCCTGCGCGTGGCCGCCGCGCTTGGATAGATGCACGGCACACGCCTCCAGGGCCGCCGCGATATGGAAGTCGGAGGGCCCCCGGATCGACCCGCGCAGCTCGCCATCCACGAGCGTGGCGACGGCTACCGGCCGCGCCAGACTCTCGGCCAACCGCCCGGCGACGAGGCCGATGATGCCGGCCGCCCAGGCGTCGTTGCGCAGCATCAGAGCACCGATCCCCTCCTTGCCGGCGCTCATCGAGCGCGCCTCCTCGATCGCAATCGCCGTCATCTCCTTGCGCTGGCGGTGGATCGCCTCCAGCTCCTCCGCGATTCGCTCTGCCTCGATAGGATCCTCGGCCAAGAGGAGCGAGATGGCGAGCTCGGCCTCGGCGATCCGACCGGCGGCGTTGATGCGCGGAGCGATCGCGTACGCCAGGTCCCTGGACGTCGGGGCGTCGGGATGCTCGACCGCACGGGCGAGAAGGGCTCGCAGCCCGGGCCGCGAGGTCGCGGCCAGTTCCGCCAGACCCAGGCGCACGATCGCGCGGCTCTCCCCGGTCATCGGCGCCATGTCGGCCACGGTGCCGATCGCCGCGATGGCGGCCAGCCCTTCCGCACCAATCCCCCGCCGGGCGAGAAGCGCGCTCGCCAGCTTGTACGCAAGCCCGGCGCCGGTCAGGTCCGCATCCGGGTACGGACAGTCGATGCGGTGGGGATCGACCACAGCCACCGCTCGCGGCAGGATCGGGCCGGGTAGATGATGATCGGTGACGATCACCTCGATCCCGAGGCCACGCGCCTCCTCCACTTCGGCCACGTTGCCAATCCCGCAGTCACAGGTGATCACCAGACGCACGCCGTCGGCGGCAAGGCGCTGGAGACCGGTGGTGGAAAGCCCGTAGCCCTCCGCCAATCGGGATGGGACGTACCGAACCGCCTCAACGCCGAGCGTGCGCAGTCCGACCACCCAGGTCACCACTGCGGTCATCCCGTCGGCGTCGTAGTCGCCCCAGATGGCGATCCGGTCCCCGGCCCCGATCGCGGCATCGATGCGATCAAGGGCCACCGATGCGTCCGCCATGACGCTGACGTCGTGGAGTGCCTCGAGGCCCGCATTCAGGAATCGATCGAGCTGGGCGTCGTTGAGGAACCCGCGCCGTGCCAGCACGGTTGCCACCGGCGGACCAAAGCCGGCGAAGGCCGGCGGGTCGAGCCAGGGCTCCGGCAGGAGCCACTCCAGGCGCGGCGAGATCACCGCGTCATCGTACCGGCTGTCGCTTACCGAGGGCTTACCCAATCCGCCGCTGAAGCTCCGACCGGGCCCATACCTGATCGGGGCAGGCTATCGTCCGGCGGCCTTGG
The DNA here is from genome assembly GCA_030854805.1 of Chloroflexota bacterium. Next base: position 4,004 of record JALYSK010000037.1, read on the forward strand.
CCGTCCGTGCCGCGGAGCGCGTGGCTCGGCGCTTCGCCTCCCACTCGTACCAGAGGACCAGCAGCTGGCTCGCGTTGAAGATCGAGGAGTAGGTGCCCGACACGACGCCAAGCAGCAGGGCCAGCGTGAACGTGCGAATCGTGGCGGGGCCGAGAACGAGCAGCGCGGTGAGGGTAACGACGACCGTCAGCGAGGTATTGATCGAGCGTCCGATCGTCTGGAGGATCGAGTGGTTCACGATCGCGCCGAACGGCTCGCCGGCGTGGCGAACCCGGTTCTCGCGGATTCGATCGAAGACCACGATCGTGTCATGGACACTGAAGCAGATGATCGTCAGGAGCGCGGTGACGAAGAGAGCGTCGAACTCGAGCCCGAAGAAATAGCCGAGGATGGCAAAGATCCCGACCACCACGATCACGTCGTGCAGGAGGGCGACGATCGCGGCGGTGCCGAAGCGGAATCCGAAGCGGACCCAGAGATAGCCGAGGATGAAGAGCTCGCCGATGATGATCAGGATCGCGGAGCTGCGAATCAGCTCCAGGCCGATGATCGGCCCGACCGTGGTCACGCTGCGAGGGTCGCCCGGGCCGAAGCGCGCGACCAGCTCCTCTTGAAGCGCCGCGAACTCGGTCCCCTTCACGACCGCCGGAGGGCTGGCGCCCGGGCTGGGGGGGACCCCCCCGGCGGACGCGCTCGCGGTCGGCAGGGCGGATGCTGTGGGCGAGCTCGAAGGGGCCCGCGTAGCCGACGCCGCCGAGCTCGCGCTCGAGGTCGCGGCAGGCGTGGCGGTGGGCGCCGGAGTGGGGATCGGGGTCGGCGCGGGAGCCAGGTCGATCGGCTCCGTACGGATCTCCAGGTAGCCATTGTCGACCTGCCGGACCTGGGCATCGGGGTGGCCGAGCGACGCGAGAGCTGCCTTCATCTTGTCCGCAGAGGGCTGCGAGGCGTAGCGCGCCTGCCATACCGTCCCGCCGGTAAAGTCGATCGATGGCTTCAGCCCGCCCAGAGCGATGAAGATCAGCCCTGGAATCGTGAGCAGGGCGCTCAGCACGAAGTACCAGTTGCGCTTCCCGACGATGTCATACATCGCCTAGCGCTCCACGTGATACAGCTCGAGCCCACGACCCCAGTCGGTCCGGACGACATAGCGGAGCATCGTTCGCGTCACCGTCACTGCGCTGAACATCGAGACGAGCACGCCGATGATCAGCACCAGCGCAAAGCCACGTACCGCGGTTGTCCCCTGCCAGTAGAGCCAACCGGCCACCAGCAGGGAGCTCACGTTCGAGTCGAGGATGCTCGACCAGGCGCGGTTGAAGCCGGCCTCGATCGCGGGGCCGAGCGTCTTGCCCGCCCGGATCTCCTCCTTCATGCGTTCGAAGATCAGGATGTTGGCGTCCACCGCCATGCCGATCGAGAGGATGAAGGCGGCCACGCCGGCCAGCGTCAGGGTCACACCGATCAACCGGAAGATCGCGTACACCACCAGCGTGTAGAAGATCAACGCCAGGGCGGCGAGGACGCCGGGAAGCCGGTAGTAGGCGATCATGAAGACGAGGACCAGGAGAAGGCCGACCCCGCCGGCAATGAGCGCCTGGACCAGGAAGTTCGCACCCAGCGTCGGCGCCACCTGCGCGACTCCCGCCTCGCTGAGTGAGACGGGCAGCGCGCCGAAGCGCAGGGTGTTGAAGAGGTTCGTGCGCTGGACCTCTGCATCGGCTCCACTGCCGACGGTGATGATCGTCTGGCCGCCGCAGATCGCCGACTGGATGGTGGGGGTGGTGATCACCTTGCCGTCGAGCGCAATCGGGCCCGGCTTGCCGACGTTCGCGGTCGTGAAGTCGCACCAGGTCGTGCGACCCGCATCCTTGAGGGTGAAGCTCACGCCGATCGCGCCACCCTGGTCGGCATCGGGGACGACCGTATCGGACTCGATCTGGCTGCCGTCGAAGAGGACCCGAACGGTCCCGTCGGTGATCAGCTGCCTGACGTCCTGCCCTTCGCTCAGCGTCTGCCCCTGTGGGTCGAGGAACTGGAGCTGACCCGTCGAGCCGACCAGGTCCCGCACCTGCTGCGGGTTGCTGACACCCGGCACCTCGACCACGATGCGCTGAGTGCCGTCGCCCGCCACCTCGGTGCGTACCTGGGGCTCGGAGACGCCGATCCCGGCAACACGCTTCTCGAGGATGTTGCGGGCCACCTCGACCTGCTGGTTGGTGATCTTCGCCCCCGACTGGGGCGTGATCTGGAGGGTCACCCGCACGCCGCCCTGCAGGTCGAGCCCCAGCGTCGTGTGGAGATCGCAGCCGGGCACGTTGACGCGTGCGCAATCGAGACGGAGCGTCTTGCGCGGCAGGTCGATGTAGATGGCGAAGAGGGTGATGACCAGGATCACCCAGGGGGCCGTGCGGCGCCAGGTCATGGTCGGCTGAGCTCGTCCTCTCGCGGTCGCGGACACGAAACGCCCCGCTCTCACAGCGGCGGGGCGCGGCGATTATAGGTTCGCGCCGACCGGGCTGCAATGCGTGGGCCTAGGCCAGCATCCCCTCGCGCGAGAGGTGGCTTTTCAGCCGCTCAGCCAGCTCGCGGTTGACCCCCGGGGTTTCCGCCACCTCCTCGACCGATGCCTCCCGGATCCGGCGTACGCTGCCGAACTTGCGCAGGAGTGCCTTCTTGCGAGCCGGACCGATCCCCTCCACCTCGTCGAAGACGCTGCGCAGCGCGCGCTTGCCCCGCACCTCGCGGTGATAGGTGATCGCGAAGCGATGGGCCTCGTCCCGGATGCGTTGCACGAGGTAGAGACCCTGGCTGTTGCGGGGCAGCACGACCGGGGCGGAGCGGCGCGGAAGGTAGAGCTCCTCGAACCGCTTCGCGAGGCCGGCCACGGGGAGATCCCCCAGCTGGAGCTCATCGAGCACGCCGACAGCGGTCGAGAGCTGACCCTTTCCGCCATCGACGATCACCAGGTCGGGCAGCGCCCAGCCTGCGTCGCGCTGCCGCGTCGCGGGGGAGGTCTCATCGGCCGGCTCGCCAGTGTCGCCCTCCGCCGCTTCGTCGGCGCCGACCTCGGCCAGGGAGAGGTAGCCGGTCTCGGCGCGCAGCTTGGCCGCGCGGGTCAGACGGCGGCGCAGCACCTCCCCCATCATCCGGAAGTCGTCAGGAGTGTCGCCTGAGCGGATCCGGAAGCGGCGGTACTCACGCGGCTCGGGCCGCCCGTTGATGAAGACCACCATCGATCCGACCGGGGAGGTCCCCTGGATGTTGCTCATGTCGTAACACTCGATCCGCTCCGGCGGTCGCCGCAGCTGGAGCGCCTCGGCCAGCTCGACCAGCGCGTCGTCCCGCTTCTGCTCGTCGGCGAGCCATTCCGCTCGCTCTTTGCTGAGCGCCTCGACCGCGTTCTGTGTCGCCAGCGCCAGGAGGCGGCGCTTCTCGCCGCGCCGGGGGACGTCGACGGTCACCCGCGAGCCGCGCCGATCCGAGAGGAAAGCGGCCAGGTCGGCCGTATCGGACGGGGTCGATGGCACGAGCACCTGGCGCGGGATCGACTGCGTCGCCGCGTAGTACTGCAGCAGGAAGGAGCCGAGCACCTCGGCATCGGCAACGTCGCGCGCGCCCGTGACGATGAAGTGCTCGCGCCCGATCATCTTGCCGTTCCGCACCTGCAGGACCTGCAGGCAGGCCTCCTCCTCCTCGCGCGCCAAGCCGATCAGGTCCTCCTCCGCGCGGGTGTAGGCGGCCATCTTCTGCTGCTCCATCGTGCGCTCGACCGCCCGCAGCTTGTCGCGGGCGACAGCCGCGGCCTCGTAGCGCAGTCCCGCGGAGCTCTCGAGCATTTCGCGTCGGAGGTCTGCCGCGATCGGCTCCTGTCTGCCGTCGAGAAAGTCGACGATCCGATCGATCGTTGCGCGGTAGTCCGCCTTCTCGATCGCCTGGATGCATGGGCCCTGGCAGCGCTTGATGTAGTAGAGCAGACAGGGACGCTCCAGGACCCGCTTGCCCTCGGGGATCTCCAGGTTGCAGGTGCGGAATGGGAAGATCTTGCGCAGCAGCTTCAGCGTCTCGTCCACGCTCGAGGCCGACGCGTAAGGGCCGAAATAGCGGCTACCGTCCCTGGCGAGCTTCCGCGTGCGCACGATGCGTGGGAAGTCCTCGCCCAGCGTGATCTTTACGAACGGGTAGCTCTTGTCATCGCGCAGCCGGATATTGAAGCGGGGCCGATGCTCCTTGATCAGGTTGTTCTCGAGCAAGAAGGCCTCGCTGACCGTGTCGGTCAGGATGTAGTCGATGTCGGCCACCTCGCGGGTCATGCGGGCGATCCGGGCATCGAGCGGGTCCTTGCTTCCGAAGTAGCTGCGCACGCGGTTGCGGAGGCTGTCGGCCTTGCCGACATACAGCACTCGACCGCCGGCATCCTTCATCAGGTAGACACCGGGCGAGGTCGGGAGCTGGCGCAGGATGGCGCGCAGGTGCGCGTCGCGCTGGTCCTCGGGCGTCATGGAGCGATTCTAGGCGGCGCGAGCGGGGAGGGCTGAGGGGTCCGTCGGGGACGGCGTTCCAGTGGTGAACTAGGGAGTCGGCGAGGCGGACTTGTCGATCGGCGCGTCCAGGCGCTCCCTGATATACGCCTTCAGCGGCTCATAGTCGTTCGGGGTGCTGCGACCGATGACAGCGAGCACGTACTGCCCGAGCGTATTGGTGGTCGCTTCGAGGATCTGGCCCTCGCTTAGCTCGATCCGCCGGTCGGATGCGAGGCGCCCGGAGAGCAGGAACAGGTCGACCGCCGAGAGGTCGGTCCGCAGGCGCCCCTCCAGGGCTCCCATCAGCCCAAGCCCCGGGCCGATCGAGCCCAGACCGCCAGCGCCGAGCTTGGCCTTGAGGGCGGCCAGCACGCGCGATTGGCGCACCGATCTCGCGAAATCACTCGACTCCGCGGGATCGCTGGTGTAGCGCGCGCGGGTATAGGCGAGCGCTCGGGTGCCGTCCAGGTCGAGCCTCCCCTGCTCGAAGGAGCCACCACTCCAGATGCCTCGGTTGTAGAAATTCTCATCCATCGTGAAGTCGAAGCGTCGCGGGTTCTCGATCGTCACCCTGCCCACCGCATCCACCATCTCCTGGAAACCCGTGAAGTCGATCGCCATCCAGTGGTCGATCGTCAGCCCGGTGACGTGTGAGAGCACCTCCGCGGAGGCGCGTCCCCCCTCCTCCACCCCGCCGCTGAGGTAGCCGGCCGCGAAGATCTCGTTCACCTTGCCGCTGTCGGGGAGCGTCCGCTCACCCTCGATCCACAGGTCGCGCGGGATCGGGATCGTGGTGGTGGTGTTCGTCTTCGGGTCGATCGAAAGGATGTTGATCGAGTCCGCCAGGTAGGTGCTGTCATGCGAAGCGCCGCTGTAGCCCAGCAGAAGGACGTTCACCCGATCGGAGCCATTCAACGGGAAAAGGAGCGACGACGAGACGGAGGGCGCAGTCGATACTTTGTCGTTGAAAGCGGTGACGCGACCCCAGAGCAGGCCGCCGCCCACCACGGCGACCGCCAGCAGGACGAGCACGGTCACGATCACGAGCCGCCGGAACCCACCCCGCCTTCGTCGCGCGCCGTGAGCCGCCGGCACCGGGCCGCCGCGATAGCGGCGATCGGCGCGGTTCAGCGTTTGGTCATCTGCTCGGTCTCGGCGCATCTGGTGCGGTCAGGATAGATGGTCGGTAAGCGGCTGGTGAGCGCTTGGTAAGCGACGGTCCGCATTCTTGGCCTGTGATCGCGATTGCGCCGTCAGCGCTCCTCGACTCCCTTGATCAGGCGCAGCGGGCCGCCGCGACCCTGCCCGACGGTCCGGCGCAGGTAATCGCGCCGGCAGGGAGCGGCAAGACGACCACCTTGATCGCGCGTCTCGGCGTGCTGCTCGGGCGTGGCGTGGCGGCCGAGCGGATCCTGGTGGTCACCTTCAACCGCGATGCGGCCGCCGAGCTCTCGGACCGGGTCCGCGATCGCCTCGTGCCGGAGCTGCCGACGGCGGCCGGGATCGAGGTGCGCACGCTCCACGCGCTCGCTCGCCAGGTGCTGCTCGACGCGGGATACGGCGTTCGTCTGGTCGCCGATCGTCTCCCTCTGTTGAGGACCGCTCGTCGACGCTCGCGGCTCGGCCGACGCTCGGACGAACCACCGCCGCCCGACGCCGCGACGCTGGACACGCTCCTCTCCACGTGGAAGATCGAGGGCCGGCCGCCGCCTCCAGAAGCCGGGCCGGCGCTGGCCGAGTTCGGGGCACTCCTGGCGGCCCGCGGCGCCATCGACTTCGACGACCTGGTGGTGCGCGCCTGTGACCTCCTCGAGAGTGACCGCCTGCTGCGCGAGCGCTGGCAGGGGCGCTTCAGCCACCTGCTCGTCGACGAGTTCCAGGACGTCGACGCCGCGCAATTGCGCCTGGTACGCATCCTTGCCGAGCCCGAAGACAACCTCGTGGTGGTCGGGGACGACGATCAGACCATCTATGCG
>JALYSK010000038.1 GCA_030854805.1 Chloroflexota bacterium
ACCCATGCCGGCGTACTCCCAGTCGACGATCCGGATCCGCTCGCCATCGTCGATGAAGTTCGCGTTCAGAAGGTCGTTATGGCAGGGTCGCAGCTCGATTGGCGCGTCGAGCAGCGCGCGCTCGATCTGGCGGCCGACCTCGTAGGCCTCACCCCTGGCGGAGGGCTCCGCGACGCCGCGGGACGTGGCGAGCGCCCGATAGGCCTCCACGATGCGCAGCGGCACGAAGAGTCCGGGAATGGCCGGGCCGCCGTGGATGCGGCGGATCGAGTCGGCCACGCGCCGCACCGTCGCCGCCTGGTGCACCTGCTCGAGGCTGACCGGCGATCCCACGATGAACCGGGTCACGAGGTAGCCCTCGGGGCGGATGAAGGCGGTCACCTCGGGCCCGATCCCAACGCCGGCCGCCGCGACGGTGGCAGCGTGCTCGACCTCGCGGCTGATTCCGAGCAGGTGGGTGTCGCTACCGCCGAGCCGGATAACGTAGCGGTCGTGGCTTCGCCTCACCGTCACGAGGTAGTTGCGGTTCGTGATCCCTCCGGAGAGCGCGGTGAGCGTCAGCTCACGGTCCGCCGTCTCCGGGACGCGCTGCAGCGCCGCAACCAGCTGGTCGCGAAGGTCGCCCCGCAGCTCGTCGTCCATCAATGAGCCTCTCCGTTGCAAGCATCCCGCCGAGACGGCAAGCGGCGCGGCGATGGCTCGCCGCGCCCGCTCGTCCTGAGTCTGACCCCGGGGTTTCAGCCGATCACGGCTTCCCCGGTGGCAGCGTCCGACTCAACATCGGCCGCACGACCGCGGACCGAGATGAGGTAGTAGATCGCGCCGAAGATGAGCAGCGCGGCCACGATGGTTTCGAAGAGCGGCCACGCGGGCAGATCCTTGAGCGGCTGGCCGAACCACTGCAGGAACGAGTTGAGGGTCGGGTTCCAGAATGCCCGGCCGTCGGTCCCGAAGTCACCGAACAGACTCGTATCGGCCCACAGGGAGATATTCACGATCATCAGGCCGCCGTAGATCAGCGCCAGGATGTTGATCGGCATCCCCCATCGGCCCAGGTTGAACCACGCGCGCTCGCGCGGCCACCCTCGGCGTCGTGCGAGCAGGACTCCGAGGTTGCAGAGGAAGTAGCTGAGATAGATCAAACCTGTGGCAGCAATCGAGAGGACGAATCCGCCGTACGGTCCGGTGACCAGGATCGGGATCGCCGCGATGACGCCGACGGCAATCGCAGCGTTCGCCGGAGTCTTGAAGGTCGGGTTCACCCTTCCCCAGATGCCGCCCAGCGGGAGATGCCGGTCCCGACCCATGGAGAACATCATCCGCGTCGCCGCACCCTGGATTGCCATGGTGCAGACGAACACGGATGCCAGGATCACGAGCAGATAGATCTCCCCGAAGGTGATCCCGGCGGCGATCTCCGTGTTGAGGTTCGTGGTGATGACGGTGGCGATGGGGAACCCGCCTGCGAGTCCCTCCGCGATCGTGTCAGGCACGCTCGGGATCGCCAGGATCACCGCGAGGAGGAACACGACACCGACTGCTCCCGAGACCAGGAGCGACGAGAGAACCCCGCGCGGCGCCTGGCGGCTGGCATCCATGGTCTCCTCGCCGAAGGTCCCTGCCGTATCGAAGCCGAAGAGGATGAAGATCGACATGTACAGCCCGAGTGCGAATGTGGCGAGGGCATTGCCGTTCTGCGCCTGCGTCGTGCCGGCGAAGTCGAACAGAACGGACACCGGCTGGTGATTGGCGAAGAAGAGCAAGACGAGGGCAAACACGAGCATGCCCAGGATCTCGGTCGCGACCCCGATGTTGCTTAGTAGCGCAAGGAGCCTTACGCCAAAGGCGTTGATCAGGGTCGTGAGGAGGAGCGCCGTCAGGGCGATGAACACGTGCATGTTCCCGATGCCAATCGGTGATGGCGAGTCGAGGAACTCCTGGCCCCCGCCGGTAAAGCCCGCGATGACGTAGCCGACAATGACGGCCACCGCGCTTACGGTCACGACCTGCGCCCAGAAGTAGAACCAGCCTGTGAACCAGCCGAGGGTACGATTCGAGAGCCGCTTCGACCACTGATAGATGGAACCGGCCACAGGGAAATGGCTGGCGAGCTCGGCGAAGACGAGTGCCACCAGCAGCTGGCCACCGACGATCAAGAACCAGGACCAGAAGAAGACAGGTCCGCTCAGGCCGATGCCGACGCCAAAGTTCCCGAACGATCCAGTGGAGACGCTGATGAATGCGAAGGCGATGGCGAAGTTCGAGAGAAAGCCGAGTGTTCGCCTGAGCTCAGGCTTGATGCCGAGCGACCGCAGATGCGCGTCGTCGCGCGCAATCTGGTCGCCATGCGTTTCCGCGGTCAAAGCGAGTCCTCCTTCTCCCCCACACCGATTGGGTGTGAGCCTCCGTCCGGCGTCAGACGCGAGCTTCGCCGCACGATCGGAGGGCAGCAGCCAGGCCGCCGGGCGCCGGGCTGGGCGGCAGCATACGTTTGCGGCGCGCGGGGCGTCAACGAGTTTCTGCGCGCCGCGAACTCAGTCGGCCGTCGACTCCCTGTCGCGGGCCAGCCGTGCCGGCGTCAGGGCGGTGAAGCGGCCCCGGTTGCGCACCGCCTTGGCCAGTGCGACGTCGTGAGCGCGGGACTCGAGGTCGTCGTCGAGCGGGGCCAGCGTCACGGGTCGCCCGACCGCCCGCTCGAGCGCAATCCGGATCAGCTGGTCGGTCAGCCACGGGTTCTTCGGGAGGACCGGTCCATGCAGGTAGGTGGCATACACGTGATCCCGGACCGCTCCCTCGGTTCCGTCCTGACCGTTGTTGCCGGCCCCAGCCACAACGGTCCCGAAGGGGCTGGCTCCAGGCCCAAGCTGCGTGAGCCCGGAATGGTTCTCGAAGCCGACCACGGTCCCGGTTTCGCCGCCCAGCATCACCTCGACAGCGGCGTGCTGCATGAAGCGCTGGGCACCGCCGCGCGTCTCCAGATCAAGGATCGCGGCCCCCTCCATGGGCGCGCCCACCGACGGAATGTACCGATGCCCAAGCAGCTGGAGCCCGGCGCAGACGGCGAAGATCACGACGCCCTGGTCCGCCGCGTCGCGGAGAGACGGGGCCTTGAATCCCAGGTCGGCGGCAGCGACCTGCATCTCGACGTCCTGACCGCCATGGAAGAGGATCAGGTCAAAGGTCGTGAAGTCCGGCGTGTCGCCGAGCTCCACCGGCACGACCTCGGTCGGGATGCCGCGCCAGGCGCCGCGCTGGGTGATGGCCGTGACATTGCCGCCGTCACCGGCCACGTTCAGCAACGAGGGATAGAGATGGGCGATGCGCAGCGTTGGGAATTCGGTCGCCGGGCCGATGCTGGCCTGGTCCATGTCCATCATGACTTCCAATAGCGACCGACCCAGCCGCGGCGGCGCATCTCCTCGCGCAGCTCGATGGTCGGCGTGTATCCGGCAAGGATCGTCAGGGTGCTGCCGGGTTCGGTCCCGGTCAGGGCCACCTCGAGCGCTCGCCGGCGATCTTCGACGATCGTGATCCGATCCGGGTCAATGCCAGCATACTTCAGGCGATTGGCCAGCTCGTCCGCGCGCAGGCCGGAAACGGTGACCTGGCCGATGCTCGCTGCTGCCCCCTCGAAGTCCACGTCCCAGAGCCATGCGAAGTCCTCGCCATCGACCAGGGTATTGCTGGCCGCGATCAGCAGGTCGCGGGGCAGGCCTTCGGTCGCCAGCGCCCTCAAGGTGGTATTGAACGAGGTCGGGTTCTTGGCGAAGCCGAGGACGATTGCACGGTCGCCGGCCTGGATCCGCTCCAGCCGCCCGAACGCCGGATCGACCGTGGCCAGCGAAGCGGCGGCCTCATCCAGCGGTACGCCGAGCGCCACGCAGATGGCGAGCGCGCCGGCCGCGTCGTAGGCGATGTGGACCCCCGACTGCGGGATCGTCAATTCCAGCATTCCGGAGGGCGTCTGCACGCTGCAGCGCGTCTCGCCCAGGCCGCGGACCTCCAGCTCGGTGACCGCTACGTCGAGCGGCGGCCGCTCGAGCCCACAGCCAGCGCAGCGCCACGCGCCCATGTGCGACAGGTACACGTGGTCGTACGCGAGATCCGCGCGGCAGCGCGGGCAGCGAATCGTGTCGGCTGCGCGAGTGATCTCATCCGTCGAGCGGCCCAGCGCGAGCCCGAACGTGATTCGCCGTCCGGCGCGTCCGGCAGCCAGGCCGGCCACGATCGGGTCATCCGCGTTGAGGCAGAGCGCACCGTCCGAGGGCACCCCGACCGCCACCGCCTCGAACAGATCGGCCACGGCGTAGATCTCACCGTAGCGGTCGAGCTGGTCACGGAAGAGATTGGTCACCAGCAATGTCCCGGGCCGGATCTCCGAAGCGACGACCGGCAGGGCGCCCTCGTCCACTTCGCTCACCAGCACGCCCTGGGGTATGCGCCCTCGCAGGTCGGCTGCGCCCACCGCGATCGAGGCCACCCCCTGGATGAGGTTCGAGCCTGCACTGTTGTGGCTCACCGGAAAGCCCGCGCCCCGCAGCAGAGCGGCCGTGAAGCGGGCGGTCGTGGTCTTCCCGTTGCTGCCGGTGATGGCAACCACCGGAATCCCACGCTCCCCGATCAGGGCCCCCAGGATGCCCGGATCGATGCGCCTGGCAATCATCCCAGGCAGCGAGGTCCCGCCGCCGCGGCCGGTGAGGCGGGTGGCGGCGGCGGCCGTCTTGCCCGCCAGCAGGGCCGCGAACCGCCGCGGCGTCAGCGGGGGAGCGCGTCGGGGCGGTGGGAGCTGGAAGCGAGGCATCGGCTCAGCCCCGGCGATGGCATCGGTCGAATCGCGGGTTTTCACCATCGGCGGCTACGTCAAGTCGATGAAGACGTTCTTCACTTCGGTGTACAGCTCCAGCGCGTGCATCCCGAGCTCGCGGCCGATGCCGGACATCTTGTAACCGCCGAAGGGTGCCTCGGTGTGCACGCTGCTGTTGGTGTTCACGGAGAGGACACCCGCGCGAACCCCCTTGGCGACGCGCAGCGCCTTGCCGATATCCCGGCTCCAGATCGAGCCGGACAGGCCGTACGGCGTGTCGTTGGCGAGGCGAATGGCCTCGGCTTCGTCGCCGAACGGGATGATCGCGACCACGGGCCCAAAGATCTCCTCCCGCACGATTCGCATGTCGACGCGGCAGCCGTCGAAGATGGTTGGCGTCAGGTAGGCGCCCTGGTCGAACGGCTCGCCGCTCGGTGCCTCGCCCCCGTACACCAGCTCCGCGCCCTCGGCTCGCCCGATCCCGATGTAGTCGAGCACCCGTTCCCGCTGCCGCTGGCTGACGAGCGTCCCCATCTGCGTCTTGTCGTCAGCAGGATCTCCGACGATGACGCCCTTCGTCGCTTCGGTGAAGAGCTCGACCACCCGGTCATGAACCGAGGCTTCGACGAAGATGCGGCTGCGCGCGCAGCAGTCCTGGCCAGCATTGTCGAAGACGGCGTATGGCGACTCCGCCGCGAACCGCTCGAGGTCCGCATCGGCGAAGACGATGTTCGGGCTCTTGCCACCAAGCTCGAGGCTCACCTTCTTCACATTGCCCGCCGCTAGCCGCAGGATCTCCTGCCCCGTGACCGTCTCGCCGGTGAAGGCGATCTTGCCGACCCCGGAGTGCGCCGCCAGGGCCGCCCCGGCGCTCCCGCCCGGGCCGGTCACGACGTTCACGACCCCCGGCGGGAAGCCCGCTTCGAGCGCGAGCTCACCGATCCGAATGGCGGTGAGGGGTGTGTAGCTGGCCGGCTTGAGGATGCAGGTATTTCCTGCGGCGAGTGCGGGACCGAGCTTCCAGCTCGCCATGTTCATCGGGAAGTTCCACGGCACGATCAGGCCGACCACGCCGATCGGCTCACGCAGGGTGAAGTCGAGCCCGGGGCGACTGACCGGGATCGTCTCGCCGAACACCTTGTTCGCCGCCCCTGCGTAGTACTCGAACACGAGGCTCACCGCCAGGGCCTCGCCGCGAGCGGTGCTGATCGGCTTGCCGACGTTCCGGCTCTCGAGCTGCGCCAGCTCCTCGAGATGCTCCTTGACCAGGTTTGACAGCTTCTGCAAGGTGCGTCCGCGCTTGGCCGCCGACCAGGTCGACCACGGCCCGTTGAACGCGGCCTGAGCCGCGCTGACGGCCCGCTCCACGTCTTCGGGTCCGCCCAGCGGCGCAGTCGCGATGACGGCGCCCGACGCCGGGTTCACCACGTCGAAGGTCTGGCCGTCTGCGGCATCGACCTGCTCGCCGCCGATGATCATCTTCGCGCCGCTCACATCCGTTGACGCGCGCACCTCGGTCGTCATGGGTCACCTCGCGGGATCAGGGTTCCGTCGATTCTAGGACCGATGCCTAGAAGTAGTTGACGCTGATGCCGCCGTCGATGACGAAGTGGGCGCCGTTGGTCCAGCGCGACTCATCGGACGCCAGGTAGACCGCCACGTTGACGATCTCCTCCGGCTTTCCGAAGCGGCCGGTCGGGTTGCGGGCGAGGCGCACCTTCCTGGCCGCCTCATCCTTCAGCAGCCACTCCATCAGCATCGGCGTCTCGACCGGTCCCGGGCAGATGGCGTTCGAGCGCACCCCCTGCGGTCCGAACTGGACCGCCAGGGAGCGCGTCATGGACAGCACGGCTCCCTTGGAGGCGGTGTACGCATCCTGGGGGACGGAGCAACCGAGCAGCGCGACGAATGAGCTGATGTTGATCACCGATCCCGATCCGTGCTCGACCATGCGCGGGATCGCGTACTTGCAGGCGAGGAAGACACCCCGCACGTTGATCGCCATCACCCGGTCCCAGGTGGGCACGTCGGTATCGATCACCGAGTGGTCCTGCTCGGGCATCACCCCCGCGTTGTTGTAGAGGACGTCGACCCGTCCGAAGCGATCGACGGCGTGGGCGACCATCGCCTTCGCGTCCGCCTCGTCGCTGACGTCGGCGCGCACGAAGCTCGCCTCGCCACCGCTCGCTTTGACCAAGTCGACCGTCTCGCTGCCGGCCGCCGCATCGAACTCCGCGACGACCACCTTTGCCCCCTCCGCGGCGAACATCTGCGCGGCCACGCGACCCATCCCGCTTCCGGCACCGGTGATGATCGCGACCTTGTCCGCCAGCCTCATCAGCCTCGCTCCAGGTATCGCTCTCGGTCCCACGGGTGAACGACCGCGTCGTACGTCTCCTGCTCGACACGCGCCGCGTTGAGGTAGTGGGCCACCACGTTTGCCCCGAAGATATCGACCGCCGCCTCGCTCGCTTCGAGCTCACGAATCGCCTCGTGCAGCGCCCGCGGCATCCGATCGCAGCCAGTCGCCACGTAGCCGTTGCCGTGGTACTCGGCGGGCGGCTCGAGCTCGCGCTCGATCCCCAGCAGCCCGGCGCCGACCACCGCAGCGTAGGCGAGATAGGGGTTCATGTCGCCGCCGGGGAAGCGGTCTTCGATATGCAGACCGGCCCCGTCGCCGACGATGCGGAAGCCGGTGGTCCGGTTGTCGCGGCCCCAGACCACGGTGACCGGCGCCCACGACGCCACCGCGTAGCGCTTGTACGAGTTGATGTTCGGTGCAACGAAGATGGACAGCTCGCGGGCGTAGGCCATCATCCCGCCCAGAAAGTGGCGCATAGTGGCCGACATCCCGTATGGATCGGCCCCCTCTTCGAAGAAGCGCGCCTTTTCGCCCGCCGGATCCCAGAGGCTGATGTGCAGGTGGCCGCTCGACCCGGTCCAGGTGTGGTCCGGCTTGGCCATGAAGGTGAGCCCGTACCCGTTCAGCCAGGCGATCTCCTTTGCCCCGTGCTTGAAGAGGACCGATCGGTCCGCCATCAGGAGCACGTCGCTGTAATGGATATTGACCTCGTGCTGACCCGGCGCCGCCTCGCCCTTGCTGAATTCGACCGGGATATCGGCCGCCGTCATCAGGTTGCGCAGCTTGCCGTGGATCGGCTCGCCCTTCGTGGCCTGCAGAAGGTGATAGTCCTCGTTGTAGTGGCCGAAGCGCTCGAGGTCGACGAAGCCCTTGCGAAAGGCCTGCTCGTAGGTATCGGTCAGCAGGTAGTACTCATATTCGGAGCCGGCCATCACCGTGAAGCCCAGGCCGGTCGCCTTCTCGACCTGGCGCTTGAGGATCGTGCGCGGCGAGACCGGGATCTCAGTGCCGTGGTGATCGACCGTATCTGACAAGACGATGGCGGTCTTCTCCAGCCAGGGCACGACCCGCAGCGTCTCCCATAGCGGATCCGCGATCCAGTCGCCGTAGCCGGTCTCCCAGTTCATCAGCTCGAAGCCGTCCGGCGTGTTCATCTCCATGTCGGTGCCAAGCAGGTAGGTGCAGAAATGGGCGCCGTGGTCGATCGCGCCGTTGAGGAAGGCCTGGCCCTGGACCCGCTTGCCCATCAGCCGCCCCTGCATGTCCGTGAGGGCCACGATCAGGGTGTCGATGCTGCCGTCGCCCATCAGCCCGGCCAACCAGTCCCGCTTCGGGTGGCTGGTGTGGTGCTCGTTTGTCATTGGTCTATCGCCTTTCCATCAAGACGGCGG
>JALYSK010000048.1 GCA_030854805.1 Chloroflexota bacterium
AAACGGAGGGAGCGATGACCACTACAGTGCGGTCGGTCCGACCGACCGCGATGCTCACGCCATGGCGCCGGCTGTTGCCGGGCATGCGGCGATTCTCGATGGTCGGCCAGCCAGGGCCCGCGGCCGAGCCAGTTTCCGTGCAACTGCCGATCGATGGATTGGCGATCGTCGAGGCCGAGCGACGACGGATCGCTAGGGATCTGCACGACGTGGTGGGGCAGGCACTCACCGCAGTGCAGCTGAGCGCGGCGACCACCAGCCGCATCGTCGCACACCCCGGCATTGCGGCCGAGCTGAGCGACATGATGACCACCATCCACCTCGCGCTGCAGGAGATCCGCAGCTACGCGCTGAGCCTGCGACCACCCGTGCTCGACGATCTGGGCCTGGTGATGGCGCTCGGCATCCACGTCGACCGCGAGGCGCGACAGGGCCGCCTGAAGGGGAGCCTCATCGGCGATGGGGTTCCCGATGGTCTGCCGGCTTGCCTCGAGACGGCGGCCTTCCGAATCGCCCAGGAGGCGATCACGAACACCATCGCCCACGCCGGCGCGTCACGGCTCCACGTGCAGCTCAAGCTACATCGGGGCTCGCTCCTCCTGCGCGTGCTCGACAACGGCATCGGATTCGACCCGGCGACGGCGGACCGATCCGGTGCACACCTTGGTCTGCTCGGGATGGGCGAGCGCGCGGCGCTGGCCGGCGGGATGCTGCGAGTACGCTCGGGACGGCGCGGCACCCTGGTACGGGCGCAGCTACCTCTCATGCAGCCGCCGACCCGCGGGTTCGAGGCATGACCCCCATCCGCATCCTGCTGGCGGAGGACCACGCGCTGGTACGCGCGGGCCTGAAGGCGCTTGTCGGTTCGCTGGGCGGCATGGAGGTGATCGCCGAGGCTCCTGACGGACGAGCCGCGATCGAGGCGGTCGCCTCGACCAACCCGGACGTGATCCTGATGGACATCTCGATGCCCGGCCTCAACGGGTTCGAGGCCCTGCGGCGGATGAGGGCCGAGCATCCGAGCGTGCGCGTCATCATCGTGTCCATGCACGACAGCGCCGACTACGTCTGGATGGCGCTGCGCGCCGGCGCGGCCGGCTATCTGCTGAAGGATGCCGGCCCCGACGAGCTTGATTTCGCGATCCGGGCGGTCGCCCGCGGCGGCTCCTACCTCAGTCCCAGCATCTCCCGGCAGGTGGTCGACGATTTCGTTCGGCGCGACGACGGCGGAGATACCGAGAAAGACCGGTTGACGCCGCGCCAACGGGAGATCGTGCAGCTCGTCGCCGAAGGCCAGACGAACCAGGAGATCGCCGATCTGCTCGCCGTCAGCGTCAAGACGGTGCAGACGCACCGCGCGGCGCTCATGGACCGACTGGGCGTCCACGACGTCACGGGCATCGTCCGCTACGCGATCAGGACAGGCCTCTCCACGGTCGACCGCTGATCAGACGGCCAACGCGGCCGGGATCGGGGGCAGCTCCACCACCCGGGCATCGAGCATGCCGTCGACCGCAGCGACCCGCTCAAGCGCCGTCTCCGGAATCGGATCGTCGACCGAGACGAACATCCGCGCCTCCCCCGCCGCCGACAGGCGCGAGAGCTCGAGCGACGAGATATTGATGCGCGCATCGGCCAGGATGGTGCCGACCGCCCCGACGATCCCCGGCCGATCCTGGTGCCGCGTCACCAGGATGATGCCGGCCAGCTCCGCATCGAGCTGGAAGTCGTCCAGGCCGGCGAGGTGCGGGCGCCCGTGCGCGGTCGACCCGGCCAGCCGCAGGTCGCCGAGCGAGACTCGGACGAGGGATGACCACGGGTCGGCAGCATCGGTCTTCGTCTCGTTGACGGTGAGCCCGCGCTCGCGGGCGATCAGGTCGGCATTGACGGCGTTCACGCGCTGGTCGGTGACGGGCTCGAGGATCCCGGCCAGCGCGGCGGTGCGCACCGGCGAGCAGTCCCATGCCGCGATCTCGCCGGCGTAGGTAAGCGCGATGCTGGGAAACGGCGCCGGCGAGAGCTGGCGGGCGAGGATGGCAAGGCGGCGTGCCAGCTCCACGTATGGACGCAGCTTCGGCGCCACCTCGAGCGCGATGGCGGGAGCGTTGACCGCGTAGGGCGGCGTGATCCCGGAGAGCGCAAGCAGAACCTGCTCCGCCATCTCGATCCCGACCCGATCCTGGGCCTCTGTGGTCGAGGCGCCCAGGTGCGGCGTGAGCACGGTGTTCGGAGCGCTGCGGAGCGGGCTGTCGGCGCTCATGGGCTCGGCGCTGTAGACATCGAGCGCCGCGCCCGCAAGGCGGCCTTCCTCCAGCGCTCTGGCCAGAACCACCTCATCCACGATCCCGCCGCGCGCAACGTTGAGCAGGTGGCTGCCGGGCTTCATGGCGTCGATCTGCGCCTGCCCGATCATGCCCCGAGTGCGGGCGGTCAGGGGCGTGTGCACGGTGATGACGTCGGAGCGACCGAGCAGCTCGGGAAGGCCAACCAGCTTGGCGCTCGCCTCGGCCGCCTGCTCGGCGGTCAGGTAGGGATCGCAGGCCAGGATCCGTGCCTCGAAGGCGGCGAGTCGGCGCGCGACGGCCTTGCCGATCTTTCCCAGCCCAATGATGCCGATTGTCTTGTTCCGGAGCTCCCCTCCGGTATGACCGCTGCGATCCCATTCGCCTCGCCTGACCGATGCATCCGCGCTCGGGATCCTGCGCAGGAGTGCCAGCATCAGCGCGACGGTGTGCTCCGCGGCGGCGATCGTGTTGCCAGTGGGCGCGTTGACCACCATGACGCCGGCGCGGGTCGCTGCCGCAAGGTCGATCCGATCGGTCCCGACGCTGGCCACGCCCACGACGCTGAGCCGGGGAGCGGCCGCGAGGAGGTCGTCGTCGATCCGCGTCTGGGAGCGGACGACGAGCGCGTCGTAGCCTCCGGCCAGCGAGAGCAGCTGATCGCGTGGCAGGTCAAGGCGAAGATCGGTCTCGTGGGCGGCGGCGAGCAGGTCGATCGCGGGTTGCGCGACCGGCTCGACGACGAGGATGCGGGCCATGCTGGGGCGAGGATAGCGGCTCGCCGCGCATACTAACGATCATGGTGGACGCCGAGCGAGGGCGCTAGTCTCTGCCGGCCAGCGGCTCGCATATCATTGCGCGCGTGCAGAACCAGGATCGGCTGCGGCTTGCCTTCCTGGCCGACCCCAACAGCGTGCACACGCGGCGCTGGCTCGCCTATTTCGCTGAGCGCGGGCACGACGTCCACCTTCTTGACGGCTATCAGACCGCCATCGCCCCTGGACTCCACGATCGAATCCTGGTGCACCGCTACTCGGCCCACGGGCGCTGGCGGATCCGATTCCTCTCATCGTTTCAGGGTCGCCGCAGCCTGCGCAAGGCTCTCAAGCGACTCCGCCCGGACGTGCTCCACGCTCACTACCTGAGCCGATACGGCTCGCAGGCGCGACTCTCCGGATTCCACCCCTACGTCATCTCGCCGTGGGGATCGGACCTGTTCGTGACTCCCCGCACGTCACGTCGCGCGCGGTGGTGGGCACGAGCAACCCTGGGCGCCGCGGACCTGGTCACCATCGTCTCAGAGCCGATGCGCGCCGCCGCAATCGAGGCGGGCGCGCATCCCGACCTGATCGAGTCCATTCAGTTTGGGGTCGATACGCAGCGCTTCGCCCCCGGATCCGTCGAGGAGGGGCTGCCCGAACGCCTTGGGCTCGGCCGGCATCGCGTCATCTTCTCCTCGCGGGCGCTCCGGCCGATCTACAACCAGGAGACCGTCGTCGATGCATTCGCAGAGCTTCCGGCCGACAGCATCCTGGTGCTCACCGCTCGGAACGCGGACCTCGAGTATCTTGCCGCAGTCCGTTCCCGGATCGAGCGGCTCGCCCTGCGGGATCGCGTGCGCATCATCGAGGATGTGACGGACTCAGACCTGCCGAACCTCCTTCGGCTGGCTGCGGTCGTCGTCTCCGTGCCGGCGAGCGACGGCTTCCCGGTCAGCGTGCTCGAGGCGATGGCATCGGGCACGCCGGTGGTCGCCACCGACCTCCCTCCGATCCGCCCGGTCCTGGGACCAATCGCGCCCGACCTGCTCGTGCCGGTCGGCGACAGCCACGCGGTCGCAGCCGCCCTGCGGACCGCGCTGGAGATGGAGCCTGCGCGGCGCGAGGGCTTGGCGTCAGCGTTGCGCGAATACGCGGTCCGAGTGGCCGACTACGCACAGAACATGGAGCGCATGGAGACGCACTATCGGCGACTGGCGAGACGGCCGGGACGATCGCCACGTTCGTGGCGCCGCGCCGCTGGGCCCTAGCAACTTGTCACAGCGCTGCCCGGCCGTGGTCGTCGCGGACGGTGCTTCGCCAGAGCTCCTCGAGGGCCTCGTTCACCGGGCGGCGTGCCGCCCAGCCCAGGAGGCTGCGGGCGAGCGTCGTGTCGGCCAGCTGCCAAGGAACCGCGGCAGATCGCGCCGACGGCGCCGAGTCCTCCCGCACCTCACCGCGGAAGCCGGCGATTGCCGCCAGCCGCCGCACCAGCTCGCGCACCTGGATCGCTTCTCCGCGGCCGATGTTGATCACCGGTCCGCCGCTGCCGGTCAGGCGCACCGCGGCGACCACCGCGCCACCGACATCGCTCGCCGCCAGAAAGTCACGCCAGTCATCGAGCGGTCCAAGCGAGATAGAGGTCGACCCGCTGGCAATCGCCTCGCGGAGACGCCGCGCGGCGTTTCCCGGCATTGAGCCGGTCTGCATGCCAGCCCCGATCGGGTTGAAGACGCGGAGGACGAGGCAGTCGAGACCACCGTCGGCCGCCGTCGTGACAAGCCTTGTGGCCGCCAGCTTCGAGGCGCCGTACGAGCTGAGCGGCCCGGCCGGTGTCGCTTCGGAGATCGGCTCCCCGGGCGGCGTCTTGCCGTACTCAGCCGACGAGCCGAGATGCACGACGCGAGCCTGTGGCGCCGCCGCCCGGACCGCACAAAGCAAGCGCTCGACCAGGTGCACGTTGAGCACCTCGAGCCGCGCCTCGTCGCCTGTCGTCCCGGCGCAGTTGACGACTGCGTCCGGGGCCGCTCGAGCGACCAGATCCGCGAGGCGGTCATCCATGTCGACCAGGTCGAGCGGCATCGCGTCGCGGTCCTTCGACGCCCGGTGCACGTGGCGCACGACTTCGAATTCCGGCTCAGTCGCGAGCGCCTCGTTGACGTGCCTTCCCAAGAAACCGGTGGCGCCCAGCAGCAGGACGCGCATCAGCCTAATCGCACCACGCGGCCATGGCGCTAGTCCTCCGCCGCGACGAAGAGCGGTACCTGCTGCTCCCAGTCGACATAGCGCCCTGACTCGCCGCGTGAGTAGAAGCGGATCCCATACCGGCGCAGCTCGTTCGCGAAGCGGTCGGCCAGGTGATCGGCAGTACCACGGATGCGGCGCGTCTCGGAATCGAAGACCGTCCAGCCTTCGGTCGGACCGCCGCCTGCGTCGCCGCTTATCGCCAGCACACGAAGCGCATCGGTATCTGGCGAGCCGAAGAGGTAAGCGGCTTCGGGCGTCTCGAGCACAATGCCCCGCCCCTCGATGGCACGCGGCTGAGCGTCGGTCCCGAGGACGCCGGCGTACTCACGCAGGAACGCATCGAAGAATGCGAGGCGAGCCTCCTCGCTCAAAGGCCGCGGATAGGCCCCCTCCCGGATCACCTTCGCG
>JALYSK010000057.1 GCA_030854805.1 Chloroflexota bacterium
GTGATCTTCCTGCTCAACGGCCTGGCCTTCATCCTGATCGGACTCCAGCTGCCATCGATCGTGGGACGGCTGGCCGGCCCGGTCATGCAGGAGGTGCTTGGGATCAGCGCGGCGGTGATCGTCACCGTCATCGTGGTGCGGCTCGTGTGGGTCTTTCCGGCCACCTACCTGCCGCGCCTCTTGGTCCCCGGACTGGCACAGCGCGATCCGGCACCCCCGCCGCGAGCGATCGTGGTCCTGGGCTGGGCGGGGATGCGCGGCGTTGTGTCCCTGGGCGCTGCGCTGGCCCTGCCCCGCTTCACGGACGCCGGGGAGCCCTTCCCGGGGCGCGACATGATCCTGTTCATCACCTTCGCGGTGATCCTGGCCACCCTGGTGGGGCAAGGGCTGACCCTGCCATGGGTGATTCGCCGCTCAGGGGTCGGGGACGACGGATCCGTCAGCCACGAGGAGCTGCACGCCCGCCAGGCGGCGAATGATGCGGCGCTCGACCGCCTCGCGCGGCTGGTCACCGAGGTGCCCGGCCACCTCGAGCTGATCGACGACCTGCGTCGTCGGTACGACCACCAGACGGAGCACCTGGTGCACGATCACGAGGCCGGTCAGGTCGAGAAGACCCAAGAGGCGATCGAGCACGAGGCGATCCGCCGCGCCGTGCTCGACGCCCAGCGCTTCGCCGTGATCGACCTGCGTGACCGGGGCGTCATCGGCGATGAGGCGCTGCGTCGCGTCCAGCGCGATCTCGACCTCGAGGAGCTCCGGATAGAGGCGTGAGCCGGAAGATCATCGGGCGACACGATTGGAATGCCAGCGCTCGACGCTCGACCGATACGCCTCTTCGGGCCCTGCCACGGGCCCTCACCTTACCCGGTCGTACGGTCGGGCGCCGTCGTCTCCTCGCCCAGGGAGATGTCCCGCCAGTCCCCGGCACGGCGACCGCCATTCGAGGCGGGGTCGGCTGGCCCATTCGGGTCGGAGACCCGGGGACTGCGCATCACGAGCTCGAGGATCGGCGCCGGCGGCGAGGAGCCGATCCGCGCGGCGCGCACCCGGACGACGTAGAAGCTCGCATCGGCCGCCCGGTTGAGCCATGACATCGCAGCCAGGTGCTCGGGCCGCGGGGAGCCCACGATCCAGACCGCGGTATGGGCCCGCGACGCCGTCATATGGGTGAGGAGCGCCCCGAACCGCTGCTCGCTGCTCGCCCCCAGCTCGACGGTGACCAGGACTGGGTGGCCGTCGGGATCTTGCAGCACGACGCCGTCGACGCCCGGCAGCTCTTCGTCGCTCGCCGTGAAGGTGGTTCCCAAGAGGTCACCCAGCGCATCGGGGTTTGAGCGCAGCCAGCGGGCGAGAGGGGCGCCGCCGTCCGGCCAGGCGCTGGCGGCTGGGGTGAAGACGAGGCGCTCAATCGAGCCTGGGTTGCCGCCATTAGCGGTGGGTACTGCGGGGCGCAGAGGCGCTGCGGGAGCCGGTTGGACGGCGCTGATCGGTCGCTCGAAGGTCACGGGGGCTGCTCCTGCAACTCGCTGGTGTTCCCCGCAGTCTCTGCGCACTGCGGCGAGAGCGCCATCGGTACGAACAGCGGGCTCGCGGGGGTACGGTCAGCCGAGCGGCAGGAAGATCAGTGTCGGCGCCGTTCGCGCTCCGATCCGCACGTAGGTCGCGTGTCCCAGGGTGACCGGGTTCGAGGTCGCCGGCCGCCCAGCCGCAGTGCTGCCGTCAAGCGCAATCGCGACGGGACCTTCGCCGAAGCGGGCCAGGCAGGCTGCGAGGTAGCCCTCGCCCGCCGGCTCTGCCAGGACCAGAACGCCCCGCCCGACCAGCAGGCGGCGGCAGCGGGCATGCAAGATCGCATCATCGCCGGTGTTGCGCCAGGCGTTGCCCAGGGCGGGCGCCAGATCGAGCGCCGCGCGCTCCAGGTCGACCGTGGCCAGCACGAGCCCACGAGGCCCATCGGTCCAGTCGTCGAACGGCCTCGGGAAGAGGTTCCTGCGCGCCGGGTCAGCGGGCACCTCGAGCAACTCGGTCGCTGCTCCACGAATCCCCCACCACAGGATCCGCGCCTCGTCGGCGGGCTCGGCGGAGAGCCATTGCGGGAAGAGGGTCGTGCCGCCCTCGCGCAGGATCCGGCTCAGCTCGCCCATGTCGGGCACCGCGATCCTGACCTGGCTGATCTCAGGCACGAGCGGTAGGCGGCCTCAGCTCGCTGAATCCGGCCGCGCGCTCGTAGGCATCGGCAACCCGGAGGACGGTGGCCTCGTCGAAGGCGCGGCCGATCACCTGAAGGCCGACCGGCTTGCCGTCGGCGAGCCCGCACGGGACGGAGATGCCCGGCAGGCCCGCGATATTGACCGGCAGCGTGCAGGCGTCGTTGAGGTACATCGCCAGCGGATCGTCGACCTTGGCGCCGATCGGAAACGCGACTGTCGGCGAAGTGGGCGCCAGGATGGCATCGACATCGGCCAGCACCTGGTAAAACTCGGCCTTGATGAGGGTACGCACCTGCTGGGCCTTCAGGTAGTAGGCGTCGTAGTAGCCCGCCGAGAGCGCGTACGTGCCGAGCATGATCCGCCGCTTCACCTCCGCGCCGAAGCCATCGCCCCGGGTACGCAGGTAGTTCTCGAGGCCGTCGTCGGCACCGGCCGAGAGCCCGTACTTCACGCCGTCGTAGCGCGCCAGGTTGGCGCTCGCCTCGGCTGGGGCGATGATGTAGTAGGTGGCGAGGCCGCTGTCGGTCGAGGGCAGGCTCACCTCGACGATCTCGGCTCCAAGCCGCTCGAGCAGACTGATGCCGGCGCGCACCCGCTCCTCGACGCCCGGCTCCATACCGGCCACAAAATACTCACGCGGCACGCCCAGCCGCATGCCCCCCACCTCGCCGCTGAGCTCCGCGGCGTAGTTCGGCACCGGGGTGTCGACCGAGGTCGAGTCACGCGGGTCATGCCCGGCCAGCGCGCCGAGCACCTGAGCGCAATCATGCACGCTGCGGGCAAGGGGGCCGCCCTGGTCGAGTGACGAGGCGAAGGCGACCATCCCGTAGCGGCTCACGCGCCCGTATGTTGGCTTCATCCCGACCGTGCCGGTCAGTCCCGCCGGCTGGCGGATGCTGCCGCCCGTGTCGGTGCCGAGGGCGAAGAAGGCCTGGCCAGCCGCCACCGCGGCGGCCGACCCTCCGCTGCTGCCGCCCGGCACCAGCGCCTCGTCCCAGGGATTGCGCACCGGTCCGAACGCCGAGTTCTCGTTGGAGGATCCCATCGCGAACTCGTCGCAGTTCGTCTTTCCCAGCAGTACCGCGCCCGCGGCCTCCAGTCGCTCCTCCGCGCTCGAGGCGTACGGCGAGCGATAGCCGGCCAGGATGCGGCTCCCCGCGGTCGTCGGCAGCCCGCCGTTCGGCCGCCCGTCGTCGTCGAGCGCCCGGGTGACGAAGATGTCCTTCAAGGCGTACGGAATTCCGAGCAGCGGCCTGCCGTCGCCGGCCGAGAGCTCCTCGTCGGCAACATCCGCCGCGGCCAGCGCAGCATCGGGCCCGACGGCCAGGAAGGTGTTCAGCCGCTCCCCGTCGCGACCGATCCGCTCGAGGCAGTCCTCCGTCAACTCGCGGGAGGAGACCTCGCGCCGCCGCAGCAGATCGCCCACCTCCGAGATCGTCCTGTCGAGCAGCGGCAGTTCGCTCATCGCCCCTCGGCCAGGACGGTGGGGACCCGCAGCAGCGGTCCCTCGCGCTGCGGCGCGTTGGCGAGTGCGGCATCGCGCGACAGTCCGGGATGGGCGATGTCGTCGCGCATCACGTTTTCAAGAGCGATCACCTGTGCGGTGGGTCCGACCTGACTGGTGTCGACGTCGCGCAGCTGTGCGATCGCTTCCAGGATCCGCGACAGCTGGGTCTGCATGCGATCGATCTCTTCGCCGGTCAAGCCCAGACGGGCGAGTGCGGCAACGTGCTCGACCTCTTCACGACTGATCATTCCATTGATGGTACCCGCCGCCGTGCGCTGCGGGAACTTCGCGCAGCGGGGACGTCGCGCCGCGGCTTACGCTCAGCGCGCGTAACCGCCAACAACGCTCGTCAGCGACTCAATCAACACGGTTGTCGCACGAAACGGTCTGACGGCCGAGCACACGCGTCTGGCAGGATGCCGCAATGGCGGCCGACGAGCCACGCGTACAGTCGACGCCCATCCGCGGCGGGCGAATCGAGGCGCTCACCCTTGCGGGTGGCCCCGGCGTACCGCTGCTCGTGCTCGGCGGCGTCGAGACGGGGCTGCGGCCGCTGGCCGGCACCGAGAACGTCCTCACCCGCCGCTGGGGCGGCCGGTCGCAGCGACGCGCAGTCGTGGTGCTGGGCCGGCCGCTCCCCGACGACCCCGCCGAGGCGGAGCGGCTCATGCATCCGCGCGTCATCGCCGACGCGGTTGCGTCTGTGGTCCGCGAGCTGGCCGCTCCAGTGGCGATCGAGGCCGAATCGGGCGGAGGGCGGATCAGCCTCTGGCTGACGGTCGACCACCCCGAGCTGGTGAGCCGCCTGGTGCTGGCATCGGTGGCGTCGGAGACGCCGCTCGACTCGCCGATGACGGAGCGGATGGCCGAGTGGATCGAGCTCGCGGAGGGTGGGGCCTGGGGCGAGTTCTTCGCGCGTATGGCTGCACAGATGAAACCGGCGCGATCCGCCGCGGCCGAAGCGTTCGCCGTCGCCGCGCAATTCCAGCCGAGGCCGGCAACCCCGGACCGCTTCATCGGTGAGCTGAAGGCAACGCTTGACCCGTCATCGTTCGTCACCGATCGGCTTGGGGAGGTATCGGTCCCGACGCTGGTGCTGGCGGGCGGCCAGGACCAGATCGTGCCACCGGCGTCGAGCCGGCTGGTGGCGGAGCGGATCACCGGCGCGCGGTTCGAGGTCGATCCCGAGAGCGGCCACACCGTACGCTCGTCGTTCAGGGGCTACGATCAGCTGGTGGACGGATTCCTGGCCGAAGGTGATTGACCGATGAGCTCCGAATGGACCCCACCCGCGCTCGGGGCGCGGGCGACCTGGACCCGGACCTTCACCGCGGATGAGGTCGAGGCGTTCGCGCGCATCAGCGGCGACCGGAACCCGCTCCACTTCGATGCCGACTTTGCTGCCGGCACGCGGCTCGGTCGCCTCGTGGTGCAGGGTGGGCTGACGACGTCGCTCTTCAACGCCCTGGTTGCCATGCGGCTGCCGGGGCCCGGGAGCGTCTTCCTGCACCAGGAGTGGGACTACCCCGCCCCGGTCTACGTCGGCGACACGGTGACCGCCGAGGCGGAGGTGATCGAGGCGAGGTCCGACAAGCCGATCACTCGCCTGCGCTGCGTCGCGCGGCGCCAGGACGAGACCGAGGTGCTGCGCGGGGAGTGCCTCGTCTACACCGTGCGGCCGGATGACCGCCGAGGCTGAGCCGGCCGGACGCTGGACCCTGCTGGCGCTTCTCTCGCTGGCCGTGCTTCTGACCCTGGCCACCTGGTTCAGCGGCTCTGCGGTGGCGCCGTCATTGGCTCGCGAATGGGGCATCGACCGAGTCGGCGTCGCCAGCCTGACCGTTGCTGTGCAGATCGGCTTCGCGGTGAGCGCGCTCGGCCTGGCCGCCCTCGGCGCGCCCGATGTCCTGGCTGCGCGACGCCTGATCGCGGTGGGGGCGCTGGTCGCGGCGCTGGCCAACGCCGGGTTCGCCCTGCTCGCCACCGATCTCGTCACCGCCCTCCCGTTCCGATTCCTGACCGGTGCCGGCATCGCCGCCGTCTATCCGGTCGGCATGAAGGTGCTTGCCAGCTGGTTTCGTGGCCGGCGGGGCCTGGCGGTTGGAACGCTGACCGGGGCGATCACCATCGGCTCTGCCCTTCCTCACCTGTTGCGCGCCGGCGGGACATGGCTGGCGGTCGACTGGCGGATCGTCGTCCTGGCGGCGAGCGCATGTGCCGCCGCGGGAGCGCTGATCGCGGCGCTGACCGTGCGGGACGGACCGTTCGCAACACCCGCGGCGCGGTTCAGCCCGGCCGTCGCGCGCGCGGCGCTGCGAGAGCCATCGGTCCGCCTTGCCAATCTCGGCTACCTGGGGCACATGTGGGAGCTCTTTGCCATGTGGAGCTGGATCCCGGTCTTCCTGGCGGCGTCCCTCGCCGCCACCGGGGCGGCCGATCCAAGCCTCGCCAGCCTGGGCGCATTCGTCGTCGTCGCCGCCGGCGGGATCGGCTGCATCGCGGCGGGCGCGCTCGCGGACCGATGGGGGCGCACCACGCTGACCATCATCGCGATGGCCCTCTCCGGGTCGAGCGCCATCGTGACGGGCTTTCTCTTCGGCGCCGCGCCGGCGCTCGTGATCGCGGTGGCCGTGCTGTGGGGCATCACCGTGGTCGCCGACTCGGCCCAGTTCTCGACCGCCGTCAGTGAGCTCGCGCCACCCGGGACGGCCGGATCGGCCCTGGCGCTGCAGACCGCGGCGGGGTTTCTGCTCACGGCCACCACGATCTACCTCGTCAGCCTCCTGGATCCGGGCGATGCGGGCGGTTGGCGGCTGGCCTTCGCGCTTCTCACCATCGGCCCGATCGTGGGGATTGCCGCCATGCTCCGCTTGCGCCGTCTGCCCGAGGCGAGGCTGATGGCGAGCGGAAACCGCTAGCGCTCCGCGGCCTCGATCGCGGCCGGCCCGGCGATCGGCACGCGCGGCTCCCGCGCGGTGAGGACCACGCCGATATAGACGCCGCCGATGACGATCAGCGCGCCGACCAGGAAGAGAGGACTGACGGGCTCATGACGGAAGACGGCGCCCAATGGCACGGCCACGAGCGGCAGCAGGATGTGGAGGTAGGAGGCGGACGAGGCCTTCCAGCGGGTGAGCACGAACAGGCCGAGCGCATAGACGACCACCGTGCCGACCAGCACCAGGTGGCCGATGGCCAGCCACGTGACCGCCAGCCGAGGCAGCCCCCAGTGCTCGCCCAGGGTCAGCGAGACCCCGACCAGCAGGAGCGCGCCCGTGAGCATTGCCACCGCATTCGTTGTGATCGGATGGACCTCGGGCAGGCGCTTGATGAGGACGTTGCTCTGGGCGATGCCCAGCGCGG
>JALYSK010000071.1 GCA_030854805.1 Chloroflexota bacterium
CTTCTACTCCGGACTGATCTACCGCGCCATCGGCTTCCCGAAGAACATGTTCACCAACTGCTTCGCGATCGGGCGGCTCCCGGGCTGGATCGCCCAGTGGAAGGAGATGACCGAGTCGCGCGAGACGCGGATCGCTCGACCCCGCCAGATCTACACCGGCCCGCCTGTGCGGGACTACACCGCCATCGAGCAGCGCTGACCGGTGCCGCCCGTCGTGAGCGACCCGCGCTTCGAGGTCGATGCCCGCCTGAGCCCGGCCCAGGTCAACGCCGCCTACGCGTGGGTCGACTGGCCGCAACGCGAGGAGTGGCGCCTGGACGCCATCTCGCAGCGCTGCACCTGGTTCGCCGCATACGGGGCCGATGAGAGCCTGCTCGCCATCGCCCGCCTCCTCGATGACGGCGGCCTGCACGCCTCCCTGTGGGACCTGATCGTGCGCGCCGATCAGCGGCGGCGCGGGATCGGCCGGCAGCTGGTGACGCTGGCCCTCGACCATTGCCGGGACCGGCGCCTCGTCACGCTGGTCAGCACGCCCATGGCCGTGCCCTTCTTCGCCGCGCTCGGCTTCGTGCCCGAGTCTCACGGCCACGTCGCGATGTACCTGCGCCCGGCACCCTGACCGATGCGCCTCACCGTGCTCGGCCGTTCGCCGGCCCGCCCCAACCCTGACGAAGCCTGCGCCGGGTACGTGCTCGACGCCGGCGGGTCGCGGCTCCTGCTCGACGCCGGCCCCGGCGTCGTAGCGCAGCTGCTCCGCGTGGGTCATCCGGACGAGCTCGACGCGGTCGTGATCAGCCACATGCATACAGACCACTTCCTCGACCTCGTGACGCTGCGCTACGTCTATCCGTGGGCCAACGAGGCGCGCCGCAAGCTACGGGTCATCCTGCCGCCCGGATCCATGGGGCAGATGGCGGACATGGCTCGCGGCGCCGGGTACCCCGATTTCTGGGAGAGGGCATTTACGCTGGAGGAGCACGACGGCGAGCGGCCGTTGGAGGTCGGCGCGGTGCGGCTCGAGCCCGGCCCGACACAGCACTACATCCCGACCTGGGGCTTTCGGATCACGGCGCGCGGGGCCGGTGAGGACCCTTCGCGGCTGTTCGTGTACAGCGCCGATAGTGCTCCCTGCGAGCAGCTCGACCGCCTGGTCGACGGCGCTCACCTCCTGCTCTGCGAAGCCACCCTGCGCTCCACGGACGAGGACGCGGCGCCGCCGGAGCCGCGAGGCCATCTGCTGCCAGCCGAGGCGGGCGAGATCGCGCGCCGCGCCGGCGTCGAGCGCCTGGTGCTGACCCACCTGCCCGCCGGCCCTGCGGGAGCCCCCGAGGCGCGCGACCAGGCGTCACTCGCCTTCGGGCGAGAGGTGGCGATCGCGGAGGCACAGCGCAGCTACGAGATCTGACCCGCGCTAGCCGCCCCTGACGCGAGCTCGGGCGATGTGCCGGTCGGCAGACCAGACGGCGAGCCCCCAGAGCTGGCTGATGAGCAGGACGCCGACCAGCATGAAGGCGGCAACCACGAGGGCACCGAAGCCCGGCAGGCGGCCGAGAACGAGCGCCGCGAGCACGCCGACCGCCACCGTGATCGCAACCATCACAGCGCCGATCTTGGCGGCCGTGATCGCGAACCACCCGAGCGAATGGCTCTGCGCACGCCCGGCCAGCCAGAGGATGCAGGGACCCGATGCCCCCGCCAGCGCGACATAGAAGCCCAGGCTGGAAAAGAGAGTGTCCACCCCCATCCGGGTCCCGGAGATGATCCACACGAAGATCCAGACCCCAATCAGCGCAGTTGCTGCCCCGATCCCGATCAGCCAGGCGAGCAGGAGCGTGGCGGTCGCACCGGAGAGCCGCTCGACGAGGTCGCCGTCATCGGTCTCGACCAGCTCGGTCGGGCTGTCATCGGCCAGCTGCGGCGGCCGATCCTTGTCCTGGCCGGGACCCGTCACCGCGGCGTCAGGTGGCGGGTGGAGCGGGACATCGCCTAGCTCGCCGCTCCGAAGGCGGAGTCCAGGTCCGCCACCAGGTCGTCCGCGGCCTCGATGCCGACCGAGAGGCGGACCAGCCCAGGCGGGACGGCGAGGGGGGAATCGGCGACCGAGAGGTGTGTCATGGCCGCGGGCAGCTCGATCAGCGACTCGACCGCGCCGAGCGATTCCGCCAGGGTGAAGAGCCGTGTCGCGGCCACGAAGCGGCGAGCGGCCTGCTCCCCCGAACGCAGCTCGAAGGAGACCATTGCGCCCGGGAGCCGCATCTGGCGCTCTGCAAGCTCCGCCTGCGGGTGCTGAGGGAGCCCCGGATAATGCACCGCCTCCACCTCCGGGCGATCGGCAAGCCAGGCGGCGATGCGCGCGGCGTTGGCGCAGGCGCGTTCCAGGCGCACGGTAAGCGTCCGCAGGCCGCGCATGATCAGCCAGCAATCAAACGGGCTGGGCACGGCGCCGGCCGCGTTCTGGTGGAAGCGCAGCTGAGCGGCCAGCTCATCCGAACGTGTGGCCACGAGCCCACCGATCACGTCGGAGTGCCCACCCAGATACTTGGTGGCGGAATGCAGCGCCAGGTCGGCGCCCATCTCGAGCGGCCGCTGCAGGTAGGGAGTGGCGAAGGTGTTATCGACCACCGTCAACGCCCCGACGCCGGCCGCCAGGCCCACGACCGAGGCGATGTCGATCACCTTCAGCAACGGGTTCGTTGGCGTTTCGATCCAGACCATGCGGGCCGGCTTTGGGGCACGCAGCGCGGCGTCAACGGCGTCGAGATCGGAGAGCTCGACGGCATCGGTCTGGATGCCGTACCTGCTCCAGACGCGGTGCGCAAGCCGCCAC
The DNA here is from genome assembly GCA_030854805.1 of Chloroflexota bacterium. The sequence goes on from JALYSK010000071.1 coordinate 2,828, forward strand.
GTTCCGCCGTACACGTCGTTGCTCATCAGCAGCCGATCGCCCGGCTCGAGCAGGTAGAGGATGTTCTGGGTCGCCGCCAGGCCAGAAGCGTATGCGAGGCCATGGTCCGCCCCTTCGAGGGCCGCGATTGCCGTCTCCAGTGACCGCCGGGTCGGGTTGTCGCTGCGCCCGTACTCATAGCCGAGGCGCGTCTCGCCGACGGCGTCCTGCTTGAAGGTGGTCGACATCTCGATCGCAGGATTGACGGCCCCGGTCCGTGGATCCGGCTCGGCCCCGGCATGCACGGCGAGCGTCTCGAATCGATCGGTCATCGGGCGTCATTGTGGCACGCTGGCTGCGGCAGCTTCAGACTGGGCCGATACACGGAGGGAACCATTGGAGCGCGAGCAGAAAACCTGCGAGCTGTGCGGCGACCCGATCGATGTCGGGCAGGCCTGGATGCTCGCCGACCGGGAGGGTGCTGAGCTGCGGGCGCACGCCGGCTGCGTATACGGCGACGAGGCGAAGCCGGGCGAGCACCCGAGCTGGCAACCTCAGGAGCGCGCCGCTTCCTGATCGGCTGCCGCCATCGTCAACCTGGGGCGGGCCCCTCGCCGCGGCGGACCACCACCGATGGCCGCGTGGCGCGCCAGTCGTAGCCCGCCACTGGCTCTTCGGGCCCCAGAATCCCGTTCTCGCGGAGCCACGCGTCGTTGTAGAGCTTGCCGAGGTAGTTCCGGCCGCCATCGGGGAGAAGCACCACGAAGAGCGCCCGGCGGTCCTCGACATCGCGCGCGATCTGCAGTGCCGCCCACAGGGCGGTCCCGCACGACTCGCCCAACAGGATCCCCTCGAGCGCCGTCGCGGCTCGTGCGGTGAGGAACGAGTCTCGATCTTCGACGCGGACGATCACGTCGCAGATCTGCGCGTCGTACGTCGTCGGCCAGAAGTCCTCGCCGATCCCCTCGGTCAGGTAGGGGCGGCGCTCGCCTCCGGAGTAGACCGATCCGGCGGGGTCGGCGCCGACGGTTAAGAGCGCCGGGTTCCGCTCCTTCAGGTAGCGCCCGGCCCCCGATACCGTGCCTCCGGTCCCGATGGCGACAACGAGGTGGGTGATGCGCCCCTGGGTCGCGTCCCAGATCTCAGGCCCGGTGGTGGCGTAATGCGCCTCGGGGTTTGCGGGATTGGAGTATTGATCCGGCTTCCAGGCCCCGGGTGTCTCGCGTGCCAGTCGGTCCGAGACGCGGTAGTAGGAGCGCTCGTCGTCGGGATCGACGTCGGCCGGGCAGACGATCACCTCGGCCCCGTAGGCGCGCAGCAGAGCTCGCTTCTCCTCCGACTGCTTGTCCGCCATCACGAAGATGCACCGATAGCCCTTCACCGCGGCGGCCTGCGCGAGCCCCACGCCGGTGTTTCCGCTGGTCGGCTCCACGATCACGCCGCCCGGCTTGAGGAGGCCCGCGCGCTCGGCGGCCTCGATCATCGGAAGCGCGATCCGATCCTTCACCGATCCACCAGGGTTCATGCTCTCGAGCTTGCCGACCACGCGAGGTGCCAGGCCCGCTGCGAGCCGATCCAGCGCCACCAGCGGCGTGGCACCGATCGCGGCGGTCACGTCGGGCAGGAGGCCCGGTCGATCAGCCAGGGGAAGGCTCCGGGCCGGGCTGAGGCGCCGTGCTGAGCTCATCGGTCCGGTCAGCCTCGGTTTGATGGAGCATCGGCGTGCCCCAGCCCTGGCGGTGCCGAATGAGAAGCCAGGCACCGGCCAGCACGAACCCCAGGATCCCGACCCACATCGCGGTCGGGATACCGAGAATGACCCAGTTCTGGGTTCGGAAGGTCTCGAGGGCTGTGCGCACCGCGCCGTACCACATGATGTAGAGCAGAGCGATGTCGCCGTCGTAGAGCCGGTGCGCCCATCGCCGGCCGAGGTAGAGCAGGACCGCCATTCCAATCAGGCTGAGGATCGCCTCGTACGCGAAGAGCGGGTGGAAACGCGTGGTCTCGACTGGAAAGGCGTTCAAGTTCATCCAATCGGGGAGCCGGTGCGCGGCATCGATCGGGATCCCCCACCGCAGGCTGGTTGGCGGACCGTAGAGCTCCTGATTCACGAAGTTGCCGAGGCGACCAATCGCCTGGCCGAGGAGCAGTGCCGGAGCGAAGATGTCCAGCCAGCGCGCGGTCGAAAGCCCCTTGGCGCGGGTGTAGACCCAGATCGCCAGAGCGCCGCCGGCGATCGCCCCAGGAATCCCGATCCCGCCGTTCCAGATCTGCGGGATCAGCGCCGGGTTCTTCGAGTAGATGGCATCCCATTGGTGGATGACGTGGTATAGGCGAGCGGCAATCACCGAGACGATGACGACCGGCAGCAGCATCGACCAGCCTTCGTCCGGGTTCTCACCCTTGCTCTGCGCAACGCGCGCCCCCAGCAGGGCGCCGAGCAGCACCGCGGCCGCAATGATGATGCCGTACCAGTGCAGCTGGAACGGACCGATGCGAAAGGCGACGGGATCGATCACTCCGCCGATTCTAGCCGCAGTTCTCCTACCGCGGCCGGGCCGCAGTAGGGCCGCAGTCCTCGCATGCGACCGTCCTCGCCAACGCGCGGCGCTACGCGTATCGTGCCCAGTCAGCGATCCGGAGGCGAACCCATGACCGACCCCGAACGACCGATCGAGGACCGTCCGCGCCTTCCCTTCCACCAGTTGCTGACGCTCTCGATCTATTGGCTCGGCATCCAGACGATCTGGGGCGGCCTGAACGTCATCATCCTGCCCGGGCGCGCGGACGACATGAGCCGCGAGATGGCGGGCACCCTGATCGCCATCCTGTTCGTCGTCGGCGCGGTGGCCCCGATCATCATCCAGCCCACGGTCGGGGTGATCAGCGACTACACGGTCACCCGCTGGGGACGCCGCAAGCCGTACATCGTGATCGGCGCCCTCCTCGACGTGGCGTTTCTGGCGGGCATCGCGTACTCGAACGAGTTCGTCGCCATCGTCGCTTTCTACTTCCTGCTCCAGGTCAGCTCCAACTTCGCCCAGGGTCCGTTCCAGGGTTATGTGCCTGACCTGGTACCCGCCAAGCAGGTCGGCACCGCGAGCGGCCTGATGGGGCTGATGCTGACCCTGGGGACGATCGCCGGCGTGGGGATTGCGACCGTCGGCGGCCTGGTCGACAACATCGTGCTCGCCACGTTGGCGCTGGGCGTCGTCGAGGTCGTGACGATGGTGATCCTGGTCGCGACCGTCGACGAGGGCCGCGGCGCCCCGGTCAGAACGCGCTCATGGACGCAGATTGCCCTCTCGGCATGGGGCCGCGACATCCTGCAGCAGCGCGACGTGCTCTGGCTGCTCCTGGTTCGGCTCCTCTTCCTCGGTGCGTACAACGCGACGGCGCTGGCGGTCGGCTATTTCCGCCGTTCGCACGGGTTATCCCCGGCCGAGGCCGATACCACTGTCCTGATCGCGACCGCCATCGTCGGCGTTTGCACTGCACTCGCGGCGATTCCCGGCGGACGCCTCTCCGATCGCTTCGGACGACGACCCGTGATCTGGGCAGCCGCGGTCATTGCCGGGTTGGGAATGGCCGGCGTTGCGGTGGCGCCAACCCCGGAGCTCGCTGTCGCGGCCTGGGTCCCGTTCGGCGTCGGCACGGGCCTCTTCCTCTCCGCCGACTGGGCGCTCATGTCCGATGTGATCCCCAAGCAGACAGCCGGGCGCTACATGGGGATCCTGAACGCGGGGACGGCGATGGCAGGTCCGGTCTACGTCGTGATTGCCGGCCCGCTCCAGGACCTCGTTGCCAGGATCGTCGGCGACCCGTTCGGACCGCGCGCGGCGATGAGTATCGCGGCGGCCTTCGTGGGGCTCTCGGCCCTCGCCCTGACGCAGGTCAATCCTCGACGCCGGGAGGATGAGTCCGACCTCCTCGGCACCCCAGCCGCGCTGACCGCCGCGTGAGCCAGGCCGCCGCCGGCGGGGGCGACCGCGCCCGGCGCACCGGACCTCGCGATCTCAGTGTCGAGGTCACGCTGCGCTATCGGATCATGTGGGCTCTTAACTGGCATCTCATTCGCCTCCTCTTCGATCTTCGGGTCGAGGCGCCGACACGAATGCCCATCCCGCCCTTCCAGCTGGTCGTCAACCACCACAACGGCTTCGATCCGATGCTGGTCATCGCCGCCACCTCGCTGGAGCCACGGGTCACCTGGTTTGGGCCGCGCGAAACCGATTTCAGCCGAGGCTTCCGGAACCGGCTGATGACCTACCTCGGCGGCGTGATCCCGTACAACCCCGAGAAGACGACCCTCACCTCCGCGGTCCGCGCTGTGAGGCGCGTCTTCTCGGCTGGCGGAGTGCTCGGGATCTTCGCTGAGGGTCGGATTGGCTTTCGCGAGAACGGGCTCCTGCCGCTGGAGGAGGGGGCGGCAGCCTTCGCGCTGGCATCGGGCGTACCGATCGTCCCGTGCGCGATCGTCGGCTCGACCACGCTCTGGTTCCGCAAGCGGCTGGTGGTTCGCTTCGGCGATCCGATCTCCACGACGGGCCTGCGGGGCCATCAGGGACGTGAGACGCTGGACGCACAGATGCGTGCTGCGCTGCTCGCGCTGCTCCCCGAGTCGGAGCCGCGCCTCCCGCGTCGCCGGCCGCTGGCTTTCCTGACCGATCTCCTCAATGGCGCCGAGGATGTCGCTCGCCGCGCCAGCTCGGACGACCCGCGCTAGCATCGGTCCGTCGTGCTCCCCCTGATCTGGACCCTCTTCGCGGTGTCCGCCGTTGCCGGCTTCATCGTGATCGCCGCCTATTGGCTTGACCTGCAGGACCGGGCCGATCTCAGCCGGCGGCAGCGTGTCGGATGGTCGGCCGCGGTGCTCCTGTTTCCGGTCAGCATTCCCGCCTACGCGTTCTTCGGTGGGCCTGCCTGGCCGACCTTCCTGCGCGCTGCGAGCTTCATTCCGGCGCTCGCCCTGGCACTGTTCCTCGGCTTCGTACGCGGCTTCTTCGCCTAGGCGAGGCCAGTGCGGCCGAGGTAGTCGAGATCGCCGATCTCCGTCAACGCGGCGGTGCCGCTGCGCACGAGCGCTTCGTCGCCCTGCAGCTGGCCAAGCTCGATCCGGGCACGCGCGAGATAGGCCCTGGCTCCGACCCGCTCGAACAGCTCCACCGCCCGTTGGAGGTGATCGGGGCGCCGGGCGCGATTCCAAGCGCGCGCCGCGCCTGGCCCTCCAGCAGCGGGGATTGCAGGGCGGCGCCACGATCCACGAGGTCCGCGAGCAGATCGGTCGAAACTTCGGCGCGATGGTCGGTGACGAGGCCCAGGACGTGCTCGACGTGATACGACCGTTCGCCGGGGAAGCGATCTGGCTTGCGCAGGACGTCTGCGACCAACCGCTCGACGTCGAGGTTGACGATCCCCATCAGCAGGGCCGTGGGATGCGCTGAGTCGAAGGCGCCCACGATCTCGCGGATAATGTCGCGCCAGGTCGCCTCGGCTCGCTGGTCCTGCCGGCCGCGTGCCACGGCCAGGGCCGAGTAGAAGCCGTGGAGCGTCAAGCCCGCGTAGGGGCGCTCCGCCTCGATCCACAGGGCCTGCTCGCGGCTGGCCATAGCCGGCACCTCGTCCGAACACCGCATCGCCGATGAACTTCTCGAGCGTCCCGTCGTGCGAGGCGACCACGTCGGACGCCAGGCTGAAGAATCGGCTCAGCAGACCACGGACGTCCTCCGGGTCGACGTTCTCGCCCAATGACGTCGAACCGACCACATCGGCGAAGAAGACCGTGACGAGGCGTCGCTCCTCACTCATCGCCGCATCGTAGCGGGCGGCGACTATCATCGGCCGATGACAACAAGAATTGACACCGCCCTCGAGGCTGCCCTCAGCTTCCTCGCCGAGCACGCCGACGAGCACCTTGCCCAGCTCGACGACTTCCTCCGCATCGAGTCGGTGAGCGCCGACCCCGAGCGCGACGACGACGTGCGGCGTGCGGCGCAGTGGATCATCGACGAGCTGACCCGCATCGGCGTCGAACATGCCCGGATGACCGAGACGAGCGCGCACCCGATCGTGACCGCAGACTGGCTGCACGCCGGTCCTGACGCGCCCACGGTCCTTGTCTACTGCCATTACGACGTCCAGCCGCCCGACCCCCTGGATGAGTGGGTGCGCCCGCCCTTCGAGCCGCGCCACGAGGATGACCGGGTGTACGCCCGCGGTTCCGGCGACGACAAGGGCCAGCTCTTCATGCATCTGAAGGCGGCCGAGGCTTGGCTGGCGACCGCTGGTCGACTGCCGGTCAACCTCCGCTTCTTCTTCGAGGGCGACGAGGAGGTCGGCTCAGAGCCGGTCGAGGAGTTCATCGTCAGCCACCCCGAGCTGCTCAAGGCGGACCTCTGCGTGGTGAGCGACGGCGACACGTTTGACGACGAGGGGACGCCGTCGATCGGCTACGGGCTGAGGGGGATCGCGTACTGGGAGGTTCGCGTCTCCGGGCCTCACCAGGATCTCCATTCGGGTCAATTCGGCGGCGGCGTCGACAATCCGGCGAACGTCCTCGTCCGCTTGCTCGCCTCCCTGACGGATGAAGCCGGCCGCTTCGCGGTCCCCGGCTTCTACGACGCGGTCCTCGAGCTGACCGATGAGGAGCGGGCTGCCTACGCTGCGCTGCCGGTCGACTCGGAGCAGAAACGGCTTTCGATCGGCGTGCCCGCCTGGGGTGACGGCGAGCGGGGCTACCCGCTCATCGAGCGCGTCTCAGCGCGCCCCACCTTCGACATCAACGGCATCTGGGGCGGCTACAGCGGCGCAGGGGCCAAGACCATCATCCCTGCGTGGGCAGCGGCGAAGTTCAGCACCCGGCTCGTACCGGATCAGGACTACCGGCACATCGAGCAGCTCGTGAAGCGCCACCTCGAGTCGATTGCGCCACCGACCGTGCGCGTCGAAGTGAAGGTGATCCATGGCGGCGCACCCGCGATCACGCCGCTCGACCACCCAGCGGTCGAGCTCGCCTCACGGGCGCTGGAGTCGGGCTTCGGCAAGCGGCCGCTCTTCACTCGCTCCGGCGGCTCGATCCCGGTGGTGGCCGAGCTTGACAGCCGGCTGGGGCTCAAGACGGTGATGGTCGGCTTCGCTTCGCCCAACGGGAACTTCCACGCTCCGAACGAATGGATGCCTCTGCGCAACGTGCGCGATGGGTTGCGCTCATTGGTTCACCTCTGGGGCGAGCTGGGCAGCGCAGGGCGGGCTGCCATCGGCGGAGGTTGACGTCGCTCTTCACGCCGCCTAGCCTTGGCGTACATAGATTTCGGAGTTTTGGTTTGCCCGCCAAGCCTCGCCGCGCCGCGCCCCCTATTCCCGCCGGCGAAAGCGCTCCGGACGATCCGTGGCTGCCGCTGGGGGCAGCATCCCGGCTCGTGGGGGTGGGGCCCGACACCCTTCGCCGCTGGGCCGATACCGGCAAGGTGCAGAGCTACCAGACCCCCGGTGGTCATCGGCGCTTCCATCGGTCGAGCCTCGAGGCCATGATCAACGCCCCGCGGCGGCACCGATACGGCGTGGAGCGTTTGACCGACTCGACCGGGACCATGATTGGCGAGCTCCATCGGCGCATGCAGCGCGTCGGATACTCCGGGCAGCCATGGCGGGCACGCCTCTCGGCTGAAGAGCGCGACGATTTCCGGCGCTGGGGAGGGAAGACCTTCAACCTCGTGATCGAGTACGTGGCCGCGGGTAAGCGCGCGGAGCGCCAGCTGCTGCTCGAGGAGGCCGAGAAGATGGGGGCGCTGTACGGAGCCGAAGCGTCGAAGGTCGGCCTCTCGCTGGCAGAGACGGTCGAGGCCTTTCTCTTCTTCCGATCACCGGTCCTCGAGGCGATCACCGGTCACCTCCGTCGGCGCGCCGCCGACGTCTCCGACGTGACGAGCGCGTTCCGCGAGGCCAACCAGGCAATCGACGGCGTGCTGGTCGCGCTCGTCAGCTCACACCGCGACTCACGCCAGACCGACTAGTTGACGATGTAGAGGTCGGTGCTCGTCGTGTTGAGCCGCTCGCCGGAGGTCTCGGTGCAGACCACGATGTCCTCGATGCGCGCCCCCCATCGGCCCGCGACGTAGATCCCCGGCTCGACACTGAAGGCGTGGCCAGGCCGCAGCGGCTCGTCGTTGCCATCGACGATATACGGCTCCTCGTGCGTCTCCATGCCGATTCCATGACCGGTGCGGTGGATGAAGAGCTCGCCATACCCGGCATCGGCGATGATCGAGCGCGCGGCGCGGTCGATCGCGCTCGCCGCGATGCCGGGACGGACCGCCCGGCACGCACTCGCCTGCGCTTCGCGAAGGACCTCGTGGAGGGAGGCGAACTCGTTGGGCGGCGAGCCGACGAACGCGGTGCGCGAGGTGTCGCTGGCGTAGCCGTCGCGGTTGCCACCAATGTCGAGCACGATCGCATCGCCGGCGCCGATCAGGCGCTCGCCGGCGTCGTGGTGAGGGCTCGCGGCGTTGGGTCCCGAGGCGACGATGGCGAAGGGCGCGGTCTGATGGCCGGCTCCCAGGAGCAGCTCGGCGATGTGACGGCTCACCTCCGCCTCGGTGCGACCGGAGAGCCGCTCGGCCGTGATCGCCAGCATCGCCTGGTCCGCGGCCTGAGCCGCGGCCCGCAGACGGTCGATCTCGTCGGCGCTCTTGATGCGACGCAAGGCGCTGAGGCTCGGCCCCGCCTCGACCAGCTCGATCGGATCGAGCGCAGCGCGCAGGCGCAGGACAAAGCGGGCCCACATCTGATCCTGGACCCCGACTCGCTGCGCGGTCCCCTTGAGCCCGACGCGGACCAGGCGGAAGGGGTCCTCGGCCTCATCCCAGGCCCTGATCTCCAGGGCGTCGGCGATGGCCCCGAGCTCGTGGCGAGCGAGCGGCTCCTCGAGGCGCGGCACCACGAGCGTCGGAGTGCCGACCGCGGGCAGGAGGAGGCAGGTCAGCCGCTCCAGGGCCGGCGCCCGGTAGCCGAGCAGGTAGGCGAAGTCGGGGGAGGGCGTGATCAGGAGGGCATCGATGCCTCGTTCCCCCGCCTCCCTGGCCGCTCGCTGCAGCCGATCCAGGTGGACGGCATCGGCGAATCGCTCACCCGTCAGGAGCATCTCGGTCATACCCCGAAGCCTACCCCGCGACCGCAAGCCGAGGGTCAGTCGATTGTCACGCGAACCTCGAAGGTCTGTCCGCCATG
>JALYSK010000096.1 GCA_030854805.1 Chloroflexota bacterium
GCCCTGGCGCTTCTTCTCCTTGTAGGTGGGCGTCCGCTCCAGCCACGAGACGGGCACCGCCGTATTGAGGACCCAGCACAGCTCCGCGTGCTCATGCATGTCCGACTGCCGGATGAGCGCGCACTTCTGCGGATCCAGTCCGACCGCGAGCAGGTCGAGCACCATCTCGTGGGTTAGCCGGCGGAGCGTGGGCCCGTCGTGGACCGTGGTTAGCGCGTGGTAGTCGACGATCGCGTAGATCGCCTCGTAGTGGTCCTGCAGCGTGACGTAGTTCACTTGGGCGCCGAGGTAGTTGCCCAAATGTGAGGCGCCCGATGGCTGAATACCCGAGAAGACGCGCTCGCGCGTCGCCGGCTCGGCGGTGACGGGCTGGGCGACGGTCTGGCTCATCGGAGGGCGAGTGTAGCGCAGGGGCGGAGTGGGATCGCTAGGTCACGTCTCGCCGCGTGAAGAAGGCCGCGGCGACCACCACCGAGCCGATCACGTAGGCCGCCAGCACCAGGGCGGCGGTCGCCGGCGGGTTAACCGGGCCGCCCTGCCCGCCGTTGATATTGAGCTGCCCGAACGCATCGGCGAGGGCGGAGGCGTTGCGTCCGAGCAGACCGCGGGACACGGTCTCGAATGCCTGCAGCCCGAAGCCCAGGGCGGAGACGATCGTCTCGATCACCAGTGCGTAGACCAGGCCCAGGCCGATCGCCAGGCCGGTCGAACGCAGGACCATGCCGAGCGCGAAGCCGAGCGCAGCCCACGCGCCCAGGATCAGCCAGCTCGCCGCCGCTCCCTTGCCGATCTCGACGATCGATGGCAGGCTCCCGGGCGTCCCGTCGAGCGCCGCCACTAGCAGGCTCCCTGCCACACCCACCGCGAAGCAGGCCGCCGCCAGGATCCCCAGCACGATCGCAAGGGCGACCGTCTTCGAGCCGAGCAGGCCGAGGCGGGATGGTCGCTGGGTGAGCACCGTGGTGATCGTGCGCAGGCTGTATTCGCGCGCGCTGTTGAGGGCGCCGATCACCAGCGCGATGGGCCCGCCCAGCCCGGCCAGAAAGCCGAGCACGTTGGGCACCACGTTCGCGGGCAGCAGAGTCGCCCTGAGCGCGGCGATGCCCTGCTCCGCGCCAGGGTCCCCGGGGGGCGGGTTCTGGACGAGGATATAGATGAGCAGGTAGCCGAGCAGCAGCAGCCCCAGCACCAGGACGCCGCCCAGGATCCAGGTCGACCATGACTTGCGCAGCTTCATCAGCTCCGCCGAGATGGCGCCGATCACTCGTTCACCTCGTTCACCTCGGCCGCAACCGGCGCGACCGGCTCGCCGGTGAGCTGCAGAAAGACCTCTTCGAGCGTGCGCGCCACCGAGCGCAGCTCGCTCACCTCGATCCCGGCGTTCACCAGCTCGCGGTTCAGCTCGGCGGCGCGCCCCGGATCGATATCGACCCGCAGCGCGCCGTCGCGCTGCTCGACGCGCTCGACGCTGGACAGCCGCTGAGCGATGGCGGCCGCCTCCGCCAGGGGCGTGGCGCGCACGAGCAGGCGCCCGCTGCCACGCAGCTCGCCGACGGTCTCCTCGAGCAGCAGCTTGCCGTGGTGAATGATCCCGATCCGGTCGCACACCTGCTCCACCTCGGCCAGCAGGTGGCTGGAGAGGAGCACCGTCTTACCGCTCTGCGCCAGTTCGCGGATCACGTCGCGCATGGCGGCGATCCCGTGCGGGTCGAGGCCGTTCGTCGGCTCGTCGAGCAGGTAGAGCTCGGGATCCTTGAGATAAGCCCCCGCCAGGCCGAGGCGTTGCCGCATGCCGAGCGAGTAGCCCGAGACCTTATCTCTGCCTCGCTCCGCCAGGCCGACACGCTCGAGCGATGGACCAATACGGTCGGTCCCCACCCCGGCGTAGGCCGCCAGCACGCGCAGGTTGTCGAACCCCGAAAGGTACGGATAGAATGCGGGCGTCTCGACCACCGAGCCGATGCGCGCCAGGCCGGCCGGCGTGCCCGCGTGCTCGCCGAGGATCCGCACCCCGCCGGCGGTGGGTCGCGCGAGTCCGAGCACCAACCGCAGGAAGGTGGTCTTGCCGGCGCCGTTCGGACCGATCAGCCCGTAGACCTCGCCGGGTCGCACGGTCAGGTTGAGCCGGTCGAGCGCGACCAGCCGGCCGTAGTGCTTCGACAGGTCGTGGGTCTCGATGGCGGCGGAGCCGGGCTCGGGCATCGCCGGATTGTGCCATGCTTCGCCGCCATGATGGACGCCTTCCACCCCGACGACCTCGGCGACCCCGCGCGAAGGGTGGGCCGCAGCGTGGAGTACCACGAGCGCATCGGCTCGACCAACGATCGCGCCCGTGAGCGGCTGGCCGCCGGCGACGAGGGCATCGTCGTCGTGGCGGACCTCCAGACCGCCGGGCGCGGACGGCGTGGCCGAAGCTGGCAGTCGCCGTCGGGCGTGAACCTCATGCTCAGCGCCGGGTTGCGGCTGGGCCTCCCCGCGGGAGCCGCCTGGCGGCTGGGGGCATCGACCGCACTCGCGGTGCGGGAGGCCTGCACTCCATACGCCGATCTGCAGGTGAAGTGGCCGAACGACCTCGTCACGCGCGACGGCGCGAAGGTCGCCGGCCTGCTGCTGGAGACCGCGATGGCCGAAGACCGCGTGGTGGAGGCGATCATCGGGGTCGGAATCAACGTCAACTGGCGACGCGCCGAGATGCCTGCGGAGATCGCCGGCCGCGCGACCTCCCTGCGCGACCTCGCGGGCGCCGAAGTCGACCGCACGGCGCTGCTGAGCCGGCTGCTCGAGGCGCTCAACGCGGAGGTCGTCGCCCTCGAGGGCGGCGAATCGCCGCTCGGCCGCCTTCGAGCCGCCTCGTGGCTCGACGGCCGGCCGGTCCGCGTCACCGCGGCCGAGAGCGAGGTGGAGGGAGTCGTCGCGGGGATCGGCGACGACGGGGCGCTGGTGGTCGAGACCGAGCGTGGGCGGCGGGTCGTCTCCTACGGTGAGGTCGTCGCGGTGGCGCTGCCCGCATGAGACAGCCCAATCCGGCGCGGGCCGACGAGTCGCCAATCGATCCGGACCTCGATGCGGTGCGCGGCGCGCAGGCCAATCGTGCAAGCTTCGCGATCCTCTATCGACGCTACCTGGATCGTGTCTACGGCTACGCCTTCTATCAGCTGGGCGACCACCATGACGCCGAGGATGCAACAGAGCGGACCTTCCTGGCTGCCCTCGCGGCACTCGGCGGGTTCCGCGACACAGGCTCGACCTTCCGGGCGTGGCTCTTCCGGATCGCGCACAATACGATCGCCAACGCGCATCGCTCGCGGGCCCGGCGGCCAACCGTCGCGCTGCCCGAGGGATGGGATCGCTCCGCGCCCGATGCGGACCCGGCGCGCCTGGTGGGCCAGGGCGAGGAGCTGCGAGAGGTGCTCTCCCTGATCGACGAGCTTCCCGATGAGCGGCGCCAGGTGATCCTGCTTCGTTTCGTGGACGAGCTCTCGTCGCGGGAGATCGGGATTGTGCTCGACCGCTCTGAGGGCGCTGTACGCGTCCTGCTGCACCGCGCGCTTCGCGAGCTCGCCGGACAGCTGACGGCGGATCGCCTCGTGTAACGCTGCGTCGTCGGCGGTGTTTGGATAGGATGACCCTCTCTCCTCCAACGGAGAATCCGGTGCCGATCTTCCAGACCCGAGCCGATCAGCTCGATCGCGCGGTCGACGGGCTGCTCGCCGGTCGTCCGGTGCCGTCACCGATCGATCCCGACCTCCGTCCGCTGATCGAGGTCGCGGCCACCCTGCGCACCACCCTGCAGCCGATCCCGGCCGGAAGCCGATTTGAGGCTCGACTGGCGGCCCGGCTTGCGATGCGCCCTCCGCTCGCTGGCGGCGCGCGCGCGCTCGGCGAGCGAGCGAGGCGGGAGCTTCGCAATCGGGGGCGGCTTCTGGTCGCCGGCGCTGTCTCGTCAGCCGCGGTCGGGGTCGGCGTGACTGCGTACGCGGTCTGGCACCGATCCGGGTTGAGGAGGTCCTGACATGCCCGTCAAGTTCCCCTTCAGCCGACGCCGAAACGCGCCGGCGGACGCCTGGACGAAGTGCCCCGATTGCGAGCAGCAGGTCTTCAACCGCCAGCTCGCTCGGAACCTGCGGGTCTGTCCCACCTGCGGACATCACTTTCGCCTCTCGGTGGGCGAGCGGCTCGACCTGTTGCTCGATGAGGGCAGCTTCGAGGAGCGTGACGCCGGCCTCGAGTCTCTCGATCCGCTCGGGTTCCGGGACACGAAGCCCTACACCGATCGGCTCGAGGCGGCCCGCATCAAGACCGGCCTCAACGAGGCCGGTATCTGGGGGATCGGTCGCATTCACGGCAACCGTGTCGCGATCGGGATCCTGGACTTTCGCTTCATGGGCGGCAGCATGGGGAGCGCGGTTGGCGAAAAGCTGGCGCGCTGCTTCGAGACTGCCCTCGTTGAGCGGATTCCGGCGATCGTGGTGACCGCGTCGGGCGGCGCCCGCATGCAGGAGGGAACGCTCTCTTTGCTGCAGCTTGCCAAGACGACCGCCCCGCTGCCGCGCCTCGACGCGGCGGGCATCCCATTCATCGTGATGCTCACCGATCCGACCACCGGCGGGGTGCTGGCGAGCTTCGCATCGCTCGGCGACGTGGTCCTGGCCGAGCCGAAGGCGCTGATCGGCTTCGCCGGCGCGCGTGTCGCTTCGGGGACCACCGGTGCCGAGCTGCCCGAGGGCTTTCAACGCGCCGAGTTTCTGCTCGCCCACGGGTTCGTCGACCAGATCGTGCCCCGGGGCGAGCAACGTGCAACGCTCGTCAGGCTGCTGCGCACGCTGCCAGTCGCTCCGCCGGACGAGGCGTGGCAGGACGCCGCGGGACGTGGCTGGGGACCGATCGGCGCGCTCTCCGGCTTCGCCGAGCGGCTCGGCGGAGCGGTCAGCGAGACGATCGGCATCGACGTCGAGCCGGCCGGAGGGAACGGCGACAGGCCCGCCTCGAAGCGCCGCGAGGAGGCCCCATGACCGAGCTGCTCGCGCCGGCGCCGGAGGTTGTCGAGGAGGCCTGGCGTCGCGTCCAGCTTGCCCGCCACCCACTCCGGCCTCGAACGCTCGACCTGCTGCCCCTCATCTTCGAGGACGTCACGGAGCTCCATGGCGACAGGCTCTTCGGCGATGATCCGGCGATCGTCGGGGGGCCGGCCCTGCTCGATGATCACCCGGTGATGGTGATCGGCCACCAGAAGGGGAACGACACTGAGACGAATATCGAGCGCAACTTCGGGTCGGCCCATCCAGAGGGGTTCCGCAAAGCGCAGCGCCTGATGCGCCTTGCGGAGAAGCTGGGCATGCCGCTGATCACGTTCCTCGACACCGCCGGGGCCGATCCCGGTGCCGCCGCCGAGGAGCGCGGCCAGGCTGAGGCGATCGCAAGCTCGATCAAGCTGATGACCCAGCTCCAGGTGCCGATCGTGGTCGTCATCCTGGGAGAGGGAGGCTCGGGAGGGGCGCTCGCCATCGGTGTCGGCGACGAGGTGCTGGCTCTCGAGAATGCGGTCTATTCCGTCATCAGCCCAGAGGGCTGCGCAGCAATCCTGTGGCGCTCCGCTGACGATGCGCGCAACGCTGCGGCAGCGATGCGGATGACCGCGCAGGATCAGCTCGAGCTCGGCGTGGTGGATCTCATCATCCCGGAGCCGGGGGAGGGCGCGCACACCGACCACGCGGCAACGGCTCGGGCGATCAAGGCCGCGGTCGTAGCCGCGATGGGGCGGATCCAGCAGCGGGGCCCGCAGGCGCTGCTCGCCTTTCGGTATGCTCGTCTGCGCAGCATCGGCCGCTATCAGGAGACGGTAATCGGCCCACGCGCTCGGCCGGAGCCCCCGTCGTTGCGGAGGCGGCTCGGCCGGCTGCTGCATCTGCCGGGGGTCCGCGCGCCGCGCTGGAGCGAGATCTGGCCGGGCGACGAGGACCGCGACGTGGAGGAGGGCGAATGACCGAGCCCGATCGGACGCTGGAGCAGATCGAGCGGGCCGCCGCTGAGCTCGTGCCGCAGCTCAGCGAGCGCCTCGTCAAGCACGGGCTCGGGGAGATCGAGGTGCGCCGCGGCGACCTTCGCGTGCGGGTGGTTGCGTCCGCCGCTCCGCACGCATCCCCGGCCCTCGCAACGCGCCCGGTGGCGGTCGCGCCCCCCGCTCCGCCGGCCGACGACAGCCACGCGGTCAGCTCCCCGGCGGTCGGGTACTTCCTCTTTGCCGACGGGCTGGGGCCCGGCCTGGCGATCGAGAAGGGCGACACGCTGGGCTACGTCGACGTGCTCGGCGTGCGGCACGAAGTCCGGGCTCCGCGCAGCGGGAAGGTGCGCAACCTGGTTGCCGAGAGCGGGGAGGCGGTCGAGTACGGCCAGGTCGTGATCGAGATCGAGCCCGTCGGGGCCGCGTCGTGAGCCTGGCGCTCCTCTTCTCGCCACAGGGCTCGCAGACGGTCGGGATGGGTCACCAGCTGGCCGCCGGTTCACCTGCCGCACGCGCCATCTATGCGGCCGCGGATGCATCGCTCGGCTGGCCGGTCTCGACCCTCTGCTGGGAAGGACCGGAGGAGCGGCTGAACGACACCCAACAGACGCAGCCGTGTCTCCTCACCACCTCGCTCGCGTGCGCCGCGGCGCTCCAGGAAGCGGTCGGCGAGCCGCTCGACGCCGCGTTCGTGGCCGGCCACTCGGTGGGCGAGTACGCCGCCGTCGTGGCGGCAGGCGTTCTCCCGCTATCGGACGCTCTGCAGATGGTCGCATTACGGGGGAGGCTGATGGCTGCCCAGTCCGGATCCGACGGGATGGCGGCGGTGATCGGACTGGATCGCGACGCGGTACAGGCGGCGGTCGAGGGGGTGGCCGGCCCGACGGAGCTGGTGGTCGCAAATGACAACGCACCGGGTCAGGTGGTGATCTCCGGCAGCCTGGCGGCGATCGAGCGCGCGCGGCGAGTGCTGCGTGCTCGCGGAGCCAAGCGGGTGATCCGGCTCAATGTGTCCGGCGCGTTCCATTCGCCGCATATGGCCTCGGTCGCCGAGGCGCTGGCGGATGCATTTGGCGAGCTCGATTGGCGCGACGCCGACCCGCCGCTCGTGAGCAACGTAACGGCGGAACCGGTCGTCGATGGGGGTCGGATTCGCAATCTCCTGGCCGAGCAGGTTCGCTCTCCGGTGGAATGGGTCGCCTCCATGCGTCGCCTGGTCGCGGAGGGGGTCGACACCTTCGTCGAATGCGGGCCGGGCAGCGCTCTCTCCGGAATGCTCAAGCGGATCGAGCCGAAGGCGCGGACACTGGTCGTCAACGACGCGGCGACGCTCGCTGCCGCGCTCGGGGTGCTAAGTCGACGCTCGGTGGGAGCCACCGCCTAGTGTTCGCCAAGGTGCTGATCGCGAACCGAGGCGAGATCGCAGTGCGGATCCTGCGTGCGTGCCGGGACCTCGGGGTCCCCGCCGTGATCGCGTACAGCGAGGCGGATCGCGAGAGCCTGGCCGTGCGGCTTGCCGAGGAAGCGATCTGCATCGGTCCGGCCGAGGCTCGACGGAGCTATCTGAACCAGCCGGCGGTCGTGAGCGCGGCGCTGATCAGCGGCTGCGATGCGGTTCACCCCGGCTACGGATTCCTGGCGGAGGACCCCGATTTCGCGGAGGTCTGCGCGGCGCACGACCTCACCTTCATTGGTCCGCGCGCCGAGGTGCTCGAGCGCTTCGCGAGCAAGTACGCGGTGCGGCGCATGCTGGCCGCCAACGGGCTGCCGACGGTGCCGGGCAGCCAGGGGATCGTCACCGATCTGCGCGACGCGCTGGATCAGGCCGGGAAGGCCGGCTACCCGGTACTGCTCAAGCCCTCCGCCGGGGGAGGCGGAAAGGGGATGCGCCTGGTGCGCTCGCCCCGCGAGATGGAGACCTCCCTGCCGCTCGCCCGCCGCGAGGCGCAGGCAGCCTTCGGCGATGACAGCATCTACTTCGAGAAGTGGATCGAAGAGAGCCGCCACGTCGAGGTCCAGGTGCTCGTCGATCGCCA
>JALYSK010000100.1 GCA_030854805.1 Chloroflexota bacterium
ATCCTTCGCCGAGTGGCGTCGAGCAGCTCGGGATCCGTCGCCATCATGGCCTGGGCGTCGAGGATCTCGGCTTCCGCCTCCTGACCGATGTCGCGAAGTCGGCTCGCCAGTCCCCCGATCTCGGCCGCTGCCGCGGAAGCCGCCTCGGCCAGGTCCAGCCGCGCCGGGCCGCGGGCGACGAGGGCGCGATGAATCCAGGGCGCACCGATGGCCGCGCCGGGCGCTGCGGGGGTGCCGCGCAGCTCGAGCGTCACGTCTCGGCGAGCTCCTCGCCGAGGCCGGACGCGACGAGCTCGGTCAGGCGCGCCACCGCCTCGTCCGCATCGTCGCCCTCGGCAGCAATCCGGATCCTCTGCCCGCGTACGACGGCCAGGCCCATCACGCCCAGGACGCTCTTGGCGCTCGCCGTCCGCTGGTCGGCGCGGGACAGGTTCGTGATGAGCACATTTGCGGCGAAGCCTCCAGCCGCGCGCACGAACATGGCCGCCGGCCGCGCGTGCAGGCCGGAGGGATTGCGGATCTCGACGTCTGCCTCAGCCACCGGGGCTCACCTGCTCCTTCTGGCCGACCTTGCGCTCGGTCCCGGCGCGCAGTCGCCCGATATTGTCGGCGTGTGCGGCGGTCACGAGTAGCCCGGAGGCGAGCGCATAGCCGATCGCCGGCACCGTCGCCGCGCCGGTCGCCGCGAGCACTGTAGTGATTACGGGCGCGGCCAGCCCGCCGCTGATGGATCCGAGTGAGACGTAGCGCGTGCGCCAGATGACGAGGACCACGATGGGCGCGAGGATGAGGAGCGCCCAGATGCTCATCGCGCCGAGCGCACCCGCGGACGTCGCCACGCCGCGGCCCCCGGTGAAGCCGATGAAGACCGACCAGTTGTGACCGACGATCGCCGCGAAGCCCGCCGCTGCCGCACCCCATTCGACGAGCGGGTCCGCCGAGAAGACCAGCCGGGCGACCAGGACGGCCGTCGCTCCCTTGGCCACGTCGAGCACGAACACCGCGGCAGCCGCGCGCGTGCCGAGCGTGCGCAGCGCGTTCGTTGCGCCCGTGCGGTGCGAGCCGTACTGGCGGATGTCGATGCCGCGGGTCAGGCGCCCGATGATGAGCCCGAACGGAATCGCACCGAGGAGGTAGCCGAGGAGGGCGGCGAGCAGGATCGACATCAGCGGCCCTCGAGCTTGTTCATCGATGCGGCCTCGTCGGCTGCGGCGAGAACGCCGTCGAGCGCATCACCGGCAGACGCCTGGACGGCCGCCACGAATGCGCCCTCGACCAGGGGGCCGCGCGAGATGCGGACGCGGTCCGCCAGCTCCGGCTCGATCAGCTCCTCGAGCGCGGTCGCGGCCGACAGCACCGCGCTACCCAGGTCGGCAAGGACGACCACGCCCGATCCCGCATCGGCCGCCGCGAGCGCAACGGCGATGCGCGCTGCATCTGTGCCGATGCTCCCGTCATCGAGGCCGCCGGCGGCTAGCAGCCGTGGGCCGTCGCCCGGGAGGTTGGCCAGCTGGGCCACGAGCCGAACGGTGGCTTCGGCCAGCTCCGCTGAGTGGGAGACAACCACGATCCCGACGGGAGCCGAGGTGTCATCTGTCATGCAAGGCTCCGTCCGTGGCGAGCGGGAGCGCGCCCGGAGCCCCGGCTCCGGGCGCATCGGCCCTGAGGCTTGAGAGAAAGCCTAGTGCTCTTCCCAATCGAGCGCGCGCTGCACGGCCTTCTTCCAGCCGCGGAAGAGCTTCTCGCGCTTCTCCTTTTCCATCTTGGGTTCGAACCGGCGATCGAGCGCCCAGTTGCTCGAGACGTCGCCGGTGTCCTTCCAAAAGCCGACCGCCAGGCCGGCGAGATACGCTGCACCGAGCGCCGTCGTCTCGGCCACCTGCGGACGCTCGACGGCCACGCCGAGGATATCCGCCTGGAACTGCATCAGGTCGTTGTTGACGACCGCGCCGCCGTCGACCTTGAGCTCCTTCAGGGTGACCCCGGAGTCCGCCTGCATCGCCTCGAGCACCTCGCGGGTCTGGTAGGCCATCGAGTCCACCGTGGCCTTGGCGATATGCTCGATCGTCGAGCCGCGGGTGAGGCCGATGATCAAACCACGCGCGTACTGGTCCCAATATGGAGCGCCGAGCCCCACGAAGGCCGGCACCATGTACACGCCTTCGGTGTCGGCAACCTTGCCCGCCAGCTTCTCGACGTCGGCCGAGTTCGTGATCACGTGCAGCCCATCGCGGATCCACTGCACTGCCGCACCGGCAATGAAGACCGATCCCTCAAGGGCATAGGTCACCTTGCCGTCGTAGCCCCACGCGACGGTGGTGAGCAGGCCGTTCTTCGACGGCACCGCTTCCTCCCCCGTGTTGATCAGCATGAAGGCGCCGGTGCCGTACGTCTGCTTGGCCATCCCGGGCTCGAAGCAGGCCTGGCCGAACGTCGCGGCCTGCTGGTCACCGGCATCTCCGGCGATCTTCAGCGAGCCGCCCAGGAGGGTGGTCTCGCCATACACCTCGCTCGACGGTCGCGGTTGCGGCATCATCGCGCGCGGCACGTTCATGATGCCGAGCAGCTCGTCATCCCAGTCCAGCGTGTGGATATTGAAGAGCAGCGAGCGGCTGGCGTTCGAGTAGTCGGCCATGTGCACCCGCCCCTCGGTCAGGCGCCAGATGAGGAAGCTGTCGACGGTGCCGAAGAGCAGCTCGCCGGCCTCGGCCTTCTCCTGCGCACCCGGGTTGTTCTTGAGGATATGCCGGATCTTCGTGCCGCTGAAGTAGGCGTCGATCGGCAGGCCGGTCTTCTCGCGGAACTTCGCTTCGTGCCCGGCGGCCTTCAGCTCGTCGCAGTAGCCGGCCGTGATGCGGCTCTGCCACACGATCGCGTTCTGGACCGGCTTGCCTGTCGCCTTGTCCCAGACGACCGTCGTTTCGCGTTGGTTCGTAATGCCGATGGCGGCGATGTCGTCAGGCGTCGCTCCGGCCTGCTCGATCACCTGCTTGGCCACCGCCATCTGCGAGTCCCAGATCGCCTC